>JBNJII010000019.1:0-45911 GCA_051749205.1 Thermodesulfobacteriota bacterium
GGCCTACAAGACATATGGAGAAAAAGTCGTCATATTAGTTGATGAATACGACAAGCCCATCTTAGATAATATCGACGATACAGAAAACAAATACTATATCCCCGCCCTGGAAAACCTGGAAGTCGGTGAAGAGCTTATCGGTAGCTTTGATGTCGAAGGCATCTATCCTGAAAACCTCTTGTTTCAGACCGGCTATTTGACCATTGAGCGGGAGCTGTCCAACCAGCCTGTCATCGGTTATGTTTTGACCTTTCCCAACCTGGAGGTCAAATACAGCCTAAATAATTACTTATTGAATGCCTTTGTCCGGGACCACAGGCGCAAAGACAGCAATCGGCGGGATATATTCACAGCTTTGGAATGCGATGATTTTGAAAAGCTGGAGGGTGTCATCCACGCCTTCTTTTCATCCATACCCCATGATTGGTACAGGAAGAATGAGCTATCCGGATACGAAGGCTATTATGCTAGCATTTTCTATGAAAAATTTGCAAATGCCTTTTCCCCTATCTACTTGATAGGGGTCGAGTTCAGCAAAACGGAAAGAAACATTGTTCGCTTTGAGGTCGAGCAGTGCTGACCAACAGTTCACGAGTCCTATTTTTTAGATCAATTTTCATATCTCCATGAATAGGCTCACTGAGTTTTGGGCATATCGAAATCCAATATCCTGCTTAAACACCGCTGTGTGCGCTCATGGACCGGATGGAGAAAAAAAAAGTCTTCACTCTTGTTCTGCTCCACAAAAAAGGGCGGATATCAGGTGCTAAGTACCTTTCGACTCCGATACATGCAATGAATGTGCAGATGGCCTGTTCGCCAAACAACTTGCCCAAACGGGATTGACATTCCATATAAGCCTGGCTAATTTAGAATGTCAAGCCAAATTGGTCGCGTTACTAAAGAAGAACATCTATGCTGCCCCATGAAGTTATTACCCGTATAGAACAGATCAGTCCTTGGCTCCCAAGGCCTGACCTGGCAAATGCGGCATTGGCCGCCTATCTGCCTGAAAGGTACCTTCATCGGCAGGTTCAGTGTGCCCTGGAAAAGAATAAGGCCTTTGTGCTCGTTGGTCCACGTCAGGTGGGGAAGACAACTTTAGCCTGGAAAACGCTGAGGCCGTTTATGCCTGATGTGCTGTATTTGAATATGGAGGATCCCTTGCTCAGGCTTGCTCTGGATTCCCCTTTTGTATTCTTAGAGACCTTTCGAGACCGATATCAGTCTGTTAAGGCGGTATTTTTTGATGAAGTTCAGCATATGCAGGAAGCTGGTCTTTTTGTAAAGGGTTTTGTCGACTCCAAGCCTGGAGTTCCGATTCTGGTCACTGGTTCATCATCATTTCATTTGCGCAGCAAAACTCGGGAATCCTTGGCTGGAAGGGCAATTCGCAAAAGCCTGTATCCCTTTAGTGCTCAGGAGATCCTGAAGTATTTGGCTCCAAGCAGTGTCCCAGCGCATGAAAGGGCAGTTATGGAGATAATGGTCGAACAATGCGTGTTTGGTTCGTATCCAGAGGTGTATATGGCCAAGGATACGGCTAAAAAACGGTCTGTTCTCAGCAACTTAGTCGAAGCACTTATTCTTCGTGATGCCTCTGATCTCTTTTTGATCCGCCGCATTGATGCCTTTCGGAGGTTACTGGGATTGTTGGCTGGTCAAGTTGGAGATCTGGTCAACATGTCAGAGCTGGCGTCCGCCTGTGGTGTGGATGTTGGGAGTATCAGCTCATACCTTCAGATACTGGAGGAGGCCCATGTGATCCATCAAACCAAGCCTTTTGCCGGCGGTAAAAGAAGGGAGCTGTTGTCCATGCCCAAAGTCCATTTCATTGACAATGGCATTAGAAACCAGCTGATGAACAACTTTGATTCTGATCTGGCCTGTCGAGCCGACAAAGGTAAGATTTTTGAAAACTGGGTTTTTTCAGAATTGATAAAGGCCATCCCCCTCCAGGGAGGTATCAGGTACTGGCGCAGCAAAGGCGGAGCGGAAGTAGATTTTGTTGTGGAACACGCCAACACCTTGATTGGCATTGAGGTCAAATCTGGTTCCTTACCAAAACCGACCATCAGCCGGTCTGCCCGAAGCTTTATTGATGCCTATCACCCTCGGCAATTTCTGATTGTCAATATGCAGAACTCGACGGAAACCATGATAGGGGATACACAGGTTTTGTTTGTACAAGTCAAAAATTTTTTGGATTGGATTACAGAAGCCATACAAAGCAATGGAAATTAGTTGCCTGATCATCGAAGGAGCCGATGATCTTGTGCCTGGCCTTGAATGCTTCCAGCAGCTCCAAGTACCCTGGGTCAAAAGTTTCGTTCGTTATTTTGCAAACTTTGAGAAAACCCCTTATCTGCAAAAAATTAAGCTTCTACCAGAGAAGTACTGGATTTTCGCCAGCCACGTCATAACTGCCCTTTCTGAAATTTTTTTTCCAGCCAATAGGAAACAAGGGTCAAGGAATAGGTCATGAGAAAATACATAATGGCCACAAACCAACGCCTACATACGCAGCGGTCATATTGTCCATGGAAAACCCGGTAACCGGCATAGCGTAGTAAATGAAAAACAACTGTATGAGCAGAGGGGTGCCACGGAATAATTCCACATATGGGGCCAGGAGGCCTTTAAGAAACCTGGATTTAGAGCGGGATATGCCTACCACAACTCCAACGATCAGGGCCAGAACAAAAGAAACACAGGTGATATTCAGGGTAAGATAGGCCCCTTTCATCAGTTCGGGCCAGCTTTCCCAAATAATGCTAAATTGAAACTGGTTCATCCAATCTCCAGAAAAAAAACACCGCCGGTAAGAAATTTCCCGGCGGTGTGTGTTCTTGTTTCAGATTCTTCAGTCTGTGGCTACTGGACATTCAGCCATTTGTCATAGAGCTGATCGTATGTTCCGTTTTCTTTCAGATGGGCCAAAGCTTGATTAATCTTCTGAGTTAAGGAGTCAGCCCCTTTGGGCAGGACCATGACAATATCGCTGGTTACCAGTGGCTTACCAACGAATTTGAGACTTCCGGACAAGGCAGCTGCAGGAGACCGCATCCAGACTGGATGTACTCAGAGACCGAGTCTGTGAATACGCCCCCAACTGTGGCCAGAGGCGGGACCTTGGCGTTTGCGTTTATTGCGCAGTGGCAGGTAATAAGTATCTTTCGACTCCGATACATGCACCACCTTCTTCTTTTAGCTTTCCCCAGCCAGCAGAGCCGCTCCCAGGGCCCCGGTCATCTGGGGAGTTTCCGGGACCTGAACATCGACGCCCAGGCTGTCGGCCAAGAGCTCCCGCATGCAGGGGTTGTTGGCCACACCTCCGGCAAAGACCACGCTGTCCAAATCATTGCTCACCCGGCGGAGCATGCTCACCGCGCGACGGACCACGGCTGCATGCAGGCCAAGGGCGATGCTCCGGGCGTCTTCACCTTTGGCGATCAGGGAGGTGACCTCGGATTCGGCAAACACAGTGCACATGCTGCTGATGTTCAAGGACTTTTCCGCCCGCAAGGCCTCAGCCCCAAAATCCTCTAAGGAAAACCCCAAGGCCGAGGCCATGATCTCCAAGAACTTGCCGGTCCCGGCTGCACAGCGGTCGTTCATCTCGAACTTCTTGACCCGCCCTTTCTCAGTCAGGGCAATAGCCTTGCTGTCCTGGCCCCCGATGTCCAAGATGGCAAGGTGTCCCGGCAAGTGGTGCCATACGCCTCGGGCGTAGGCCTTGATCTCGGTCACTGTGGGTGTCTCATAGGAGACCTCGAACAGGTTGCGGCCGTAGCCGGTGGCCAGGATGCGGTCGTATGCTTTGCCCTGAAGCACGGCCTTGACCCCGCGTAAGGGATCAAACCCGGTATCCGCCTGCTCCTGTTCCACGATCCGTCCGTTTTCGACAATAACCAGCTCAATGCTCCGGGAGCCGATGTCTATTCCTGCACAGCGCATAGTCATAATCAACTTCCAATTGACGAAGAGTTGAGGATAATTTAGAGTTATAAACAGAGTGAATGTTGAGTTCTGGAGATACGCATGCCTGTGGTGCTTCGCTTTGAAGGTTTAAAGTTTTTTTTCTACTCCAATGAAGGTCTGCCTCCAGAACCTGCCCATATTCATGTCAGACAAGCGGATGCTGAAGCCAAGTATTGGCTGTCGCCACAGGTACAGTTAGCGAGCAACGACGGTTTCAACGCTCCAGCTCTCCGCAGAATTGCTCGTTTGATCATCAAAAAACCGCGAATACTTATTGGAAACATGGAATGAACATTTCTCCTAAATTAGTCACCATCGATCAAGACCGTCTTTGGGTTGAGCTCAGCGATGGCCGGACTTTAGGCGTTCCGTTGGCTTGGTTCCCTCGCTTGCTCAATGCATCTCCAGAGCAACTTGAAGACTTTGAGCTTACCCCAAAAGGAATTCATTGGGATGCTTTGGACGAAGATATTTCCATCAAAGGTCTTTTGCTTGGGCAAGGAGACCTCACGCATCGACAGAGTGAAGTAGCCTGAAAAAGCCCGTTCATACCTGCTCATCAGTCCGCCAGAGACGGCTCTGATCTCGTATCAAACAAGACTCAACCCCGGCCGCTGGCTTGGCCGTTCATGATCGCCAGTCTCCGGCCTGGCCGGAAAGGGCGACCGCCGGTCACCCTTTCCGGAATTTCGACATACCCACAACACGTGTATCCTTAGTTAGTCCAGCAGCTACTTGAGCACTTCCAGAAAGGCCTCGATCCTGGTTGAAAGCTGCCCGGCGTCCTCCATGCTGTAGTCGGTTTCCACCCGCAGGCAGGGGATGTCTTCTGCTTCCAGGGCCTTTTCCACCGGGATGGACTCCATTATATAGGGCTGGCAGAACTGGATGCTGTAGTGGATGACCCCGTCGGCCTTGGAATCGACGTACATCTTCTTGATCCGCTCCAGGCGGTCCGGATTGGGGGTGAATATGGCGCATTCAATCTGGAAATAGCGATCCACCAGGGCATCAATCAATGCATCCAGGGTTTCACCGGAATCATCCACCAGGTTGCGGTTGCCCCGCTCGCCCACGCAGGATTCTTCACCCACAATAACTCCGCCGGCGGATTCCACCAGATAGGGCATCTTCCAGTTGGGAACAGCCATGGGACAGCCGGACATCAGAATTCTGGGAGTACCCTGGGGCATGGCGCCTACTTTTTGTTCCACCCTTTTTTCCAGCTCATCGCATAAGGTGTTCACCGACTTGGTGAAACGCTCCGGGTTGTCGTAGAAAAAGACCTGGCTGGCCAGGAGTCCGTCCAGGCCGGAGATGGGGGCCGGGTCAGCCCAGCGCAGGCGCTGCAGCCTGGCCATGGCCTGACGTTTGGCGTTTACGGTCTGGATTCCCTGCTTTAAGCCGGCCACATCTATGCTCCCCCCGGTGAGCTCCTCCACAGCATGCATAAAGCGCTTGTACTCGCTGCGCAGTATGGCTTGGCCTTCCTCATTCTTCATCTGGGGCATGTCCATGACGTACATATTGTCCACCAGATCCCTCAGCGTCTCGTAGGACTTCTTCTTTCCGTCGCAGGTGTTCTCACCCACGATCATGTCCGAGACCTCCAGAAAGGGGCAGACCTTGCCCAGCTTAAAGCCGAAGGAGGATTTGATCAGGGCGCAGGTATTCCGGGGCAGGACTTTCTCCACCTCCTCCATGGCAAAGTCCGCCCCGGAACATAAACCGACCAGGGTGGCATTTCCGGCCAGGGCGATCTCTTCCGGGACAAACACGCAGTAGGAGCCGATGATTTTCCGTCCGGCCTGCTGCTCTTCGCGCAGTTCCTGGATGCGCTGCCCGTGTACCTGGCCCAGGACAAAATCAAAATAGCGCATACCCTGGGGGCGGTTCTTCTGGCTGAGGTAGATATCCCGGTAGCCCTGGTTCAGAGCCTCCAGCAGGGCATCGTGGGCTTCAAGATCCATACCCAGCTCGGTCCACATCCGGCGGTAGTCTGTTTGCATCGTCTCCTCCATATTTGCATTATTTGCTCATTATCTGGAAACACCGGGTACAGATAGCACGCGCATTGCCTGACAATCCAATTTGTTTTTGTAATCTACAAAGGGTAAACGGATCAGAGAAGCTGATGGGAGGAGATACATACACGCAAGACAATGCGTATCTGTTGAATTTGGGGAATCGTATGGCCGGGAGTTGATTTTTCCTCTATCTATCAGGTTTCTTAATGTATTCAGCTGACTCCCATTACAAAATCAGATTGGAAGCAAAGCCTGAGTGTGTGCTATGAGTATTTGACCAACGGGCTTAAAAAAGGTTTCATAATCTGTGGTCGGTTTGATCTCATGAGGAGACTGCTGTGCAGACGACAATTGCCAAGGTTGTAAAATGAGCTGTGCCCAGGACATGCTTTCCCTAAATATCGGAGTCATCCACGGTCGGTTCCAGGTCTTGCACAACGATCATCTGGCTTATCTTCTGGCCGGGAAGGCTGAGTGCGGGCATCTGGTGGTGGGGATCACCAATCCGGACCCCAGGTTGACAGCCGGGGATGATTCTGACCCGGAACGCTCTGATCCCCGGGCCAATCCCCTCAGCTATTTTGAACGTCTTCTTCTGGTCAAATGCGCCTTGGTGGATGCTGGTCTCGGGGAGGCAGATTTTTCGATCACCCCTTTGCCCATCAATTTTCCGGAACACTATTCGGCCTATGTGCCTATGCAGGCCACTTTCTTCCTGACTATCTATGACCAGTGGGGACAGCGCAAGCTGAAGTATTTTCGCTCCCTGGGTCTCAAAACCAGAGTCCTGTGGGAGCGCACCCCGTGTACCAAGGGACTCAGCGGGAGCAGTATCCGGCAGGCAATGGCTGCCGGTCAGCCCTGGGAACATCTGGTCCCGGAGAGCACGGCTGAGCTGTGCAAGGCCTGGGGGCTATCTGAGAAACTGCGGGCGGAAGGGGAAACTTAGTGCCCTGCCCCATTTTACTCATGAGGGCAAAAAGTTTTTTACTTTTTGCACGCTGCACCCAACAGCGCGGGAATTGAGTTCACGCACGCTTGACGCGGCACCAGGGCGGTGAGCAAGTTTTTTGACATTGACCTTTTTATGGACTAAATTCAGTCATAAAAAGGAGGCCAGGTATGAAATATTCGGCTCAGATCAAACCCATCAGTTATCTTAAGTCCCATGCAGCAGAAATCGTCCGTAATCTTGAGGCCCAAGCAGAGCCTTTGATAATCACCCAAAATGGTGAGGCCAAGGTTGTCATACAAGGGGTCAAGAACTACGAAGAGACCCAGGAGACTATGGCCATGCTCAAGATTCTGGCCCTTGGAACCCAGCAGATTGAGAATAAAGACGTGCTGTCAATGAGTGAAGCGAAGCAGAAAATCAGAGAGCTCCACGGAAAGTCGTGATGTCCTTTCCGGTCTTTCTGACTGCTGACGCTGCACGGGATCTGGAAGATATCTATGCATATATCCAATTCCACGATGTACCGGGCAAGACTGATACAGTTTTGGATAACCTTGAGCAAGCTGTGAACAGTTTGTCTGAGTTGCCGCAGCGCGGAACATATCCCAAAGAGCTCTTACCTTTGGGAATTCGGGAATACCGAGAGATATATACCCATGCATATCGAATTATTTATCGTGTAGTTGATATCACAGTATATATTCTTCTGATAGCTGACGGACGTCGAGACATGCAGGACCTTCTGCAGCGTAGATTTCTGTCGAGTTAAGGTTTTTTTATAAACCCTAAAACTTCTATGCAACCCTGCACATGCCTGTTTATCATCCTGGACGGTCTGGGCGATCGGCAATATCCAGAGCTTGAGGGCCAAACACCCCTTCAGGCCGCGCATACTCCCAATCTGGACCGATTGGCCCGCCTTGGAGGCAACGGTCTGTATCACCCCGGTCACCTGGGAGAGCCCTTCCCCAGCGAAAGCGCCCACTTCGCCCTGTTTGGCTATCCCCAGGTTCTGTTCCCCGGCCGGGGGCCGTTGGAAGCCTTAGGAGCGGAGATTGAGCTTGCGTCGGGCGATGTGGCTGTCCTGGCCCATTTTGTGAGTGCCGAAAACCGGGACGGGAGGATGTTTGTTCGCCGGGACCGCCCGGAAGAGGTGGAAGAGGGCGAGGTACAGGCCGTGTTCGATCAGGCGGCCGGCTTCGAGCATCAGGGAATCGAGATCAGCCTGCACCGGACCAAGGGCCTGTTCGGGGTTCTGGTTCTGCGGGGAGGGGTCAGCCCGCACATCACGGACAGCAATCCTATGCGGGATATGGCCCAGGCTTCGGATGTTGTTGCCTGTACCGAAGCAGCGGACAGCGTTCGGGCCGAGGCGACGGCCAAGGCCCTGCGGACCTATCTGCGCCGGACGTTTTATTCTCTGGAGCGATGTGAAGTGCAAACCTCCCGCAGGCAGCGGGGACTGGCCCCGGTAAACGCCCTGGTCACCCAACGGGCCGGGCGGATGACGAAAGTCCCTTCCTTTGTGTCTCGTACCGGCCTGAACGGCGCGAGTATTGCCTCCGGAGCCATGTTTCAGGGGCTGGCCAAGCTTATCGGTCTCAACACACATGATGTGCCCAAAGACAATGATGTGGAAACTGACTTCGCCGCCCGTCTGGATCTTGCGGCCACAATCCTGCCGGAATACGACTTCATTCATGTGCATACCAAGGCCCCGGACCAGGCGGCCCACAGCAAGGACTGCCGGGCCAAGCGGGAGGTTATCGAGGCCCTTGACCGGGCGCTCGCTGCCCACATGCCCATGCTGTCCCAGGATCCGAGCATTCTCACGGTGGTCGCCTCGGACCACAGCACCCCGAGCAGCGGACCCATGATCCATTCCGGAGAACCTGTGCCGGTGATCATGCGAGCAGAGAGCATCCGCAGGGACCAGGTGCAGGCCTTTGACGAGATCTGTGCTGCCAACGGAAGTCTCAGCCTGCTGCGGGATACAGAGCTGTTCCAAACTGTGCTCAACGGACTGCACAAAGCCAAGCTGCAAGGGATTCGGGACTGTGCTGAGGAGAGGCTTTTCTGGCCCGGATCGGTCTCAGGACTGTGGCTGGATGAAGGGGATGGGTAGTCTGCAGACAGGGCAGCAGGCGGCAAACGAGACCTTCTCAATGAAGAGCCATAGATCTGTTCCATAATTTCTTTCCAGGCCTTCGGGCCACTGTGACAGGGCGGGTTTGGTGTTACCGATTCGCATGCCTGCGAATACGCAGGCATGCTGGAGATTACATGAGATTGTGCGCTGTATTCCCATCTTTTTCCGGCCAAAACCGGCCCGAGCCGTCAATGATGCCCTGGTGCAGCGTGCCTTGGTAAACTCGAGCGATCTGCCGAGAGGCCTGGATGCATTTTTCCCGTACTTTGGGGTCGCTATTGCCATCCATAGCAAAGGACATCTTCTGTCCATCCTCAAATTGGGCGTATCCATTCCCGTAGGCATGCCAATTCTCGTCTGTATACAAGATGGCGAAATAGTAGATCTGAGCGGTGTGGACAATAAAGGCTTCCGCAGCATAATCCGGCTGTTTCGTGATATCCTCCTGGAGTGTAGTGTGGTCTTGTGATGTTTCCAAATGGCCCATAGAATATGTGGAATGCATATATATTGCTCCTTTATGTTGCTTATCGCGAGTTATGGGACCAAGATCCGTTCTTGGCTTCATTGGAAATATCAGGACTAGAAGTCAAAGATTCAGCCAAGACCATGCGGTTGAAGTTTCTTTTGGCCCATTTGTGCATGGCATTGCGCAGAGCAGGGTCGTGGAATTGGATAAATTCTCCCAGACAATTCAGGTCTTGTTGTATTCTCCAGTACAGGTACATGCTTTCCTCCATGGGTTGTGCTATTGAGCCGGAAAATATTTTCCGACAAAAATAAAAAATCCCGAATCGATTAACATCGATCCGGGATTTCCCTGTTCTATCCACAGATTCGTTTTGGACGGCCCACCGTTCCTCGCGGTTTATGCACGTCTCTTATGTTCAGGCAGGTCTTCTGACTCTCGGATCTTTCTACTCACCGCGCCTTCCCCTCCCTCTCACTCACTTTATGCTGTGCTTCTGACGGTTCAAGCCAGTCTTACAATACATAAAGTGAGTGAGGGGGAAAGTGGCCTTGTGCGGTTTTTGTCCCCGATCACAGCGGCGGGCCCGTCCCTGATTTGCACAGGGTTCCCTATTAAGCTCTGTTACGAGCGCCTGAATATTTTTCACTCACGGCAAAAAGCACAGGCTTTTTGCATGGAAAAGACCTTCCAAGGCTGTTCTTAGTGAACACCCTTTAATATGGGGTGGATGGTAAGAGGAGAGAGCCAAGAATGTCAAGGCCTCATGAGTCTGGATTTTATTGGCGGTGTGTTTACAAAACTCCCTGCGCCTGTTACTACAAATAATATAGAAATGTTGCGCAAAGTGGTGAACAAAGCCCAAAAAGGTCTTTGTCCCAGAAGCGCTGGTGGTGAAAACCTGTCACAGACCCATTTGCTCTACAAGGAGGTGGACGCAATGTCTATTGTTACAATTTCCAGAGGATCGTACACCAAAGGCCGAGAAGTCGCGGAAAAGTTGGGGCAGAAAATGGGATATAAGGTCATCTCCCGGGAAGTTTTGCTCAGCACATCCAAAGAGTACAATATTCCGGAGATCAAGCTGAAGAAGGCCTTGTATGATGCACCCTCGGTGCTGGATAGATTCAGTTATGGCCGGGAAAAGTATTTGGCATTTATTCGGGCCAATATCTTAGAGCATATGGTCCACGACAATACCATCTACCACGGCTTGGCCGGCCATGCCTTTATCCAGGGAACAGGCCACGAATTGGATATTCGGATCAGGGCTTCTATACCGGAGAGGATCCAACGGTATAGAGAATATATACACAGAGAAGAAGGAAAAGATATCTCAGAAGAAGAAGCCAGATACTGGCTGCGCAAGGACGATGAAGAGCGGCATAAATGGAGCATCCATGTGACCGGAATCGATCCCTGTGATCCAAGTCATTACGACCTTATATACAATGCGAGCAAGTTCGAAGCGGATGATATAGTCGAAAGCATAGCTCAAATGTTGCGTCTGCCGTATCTGCAGACCACCCCTGAATCCCAGGAAAGGATTGAGCAACTGTGCAAGGCGGCGCAGGTAAAGGCGGCAATAGTGCACGATGTGCCCACGGCAAATGTCTCTTGCAAAAAGAACACTGCCTATATCAATGTTGCCGCCGATCTCTCAGATGAGAACAAGATAATCAAGATGGTCGAAGACAAAGCCCTGACTGTTCAGGGCATAGAGGAAGTCAAAGTGTATGTCAGTCCTCACTCCGTAGAATGATATGCCGGGGCGCCTGCAAAATATTGCAGGCGCAACTTGTGAACATGATGCGATAAGAAAATTTCCAGTCCTGGGGGATATGCAGGGGGAGCATAAGGAGCAAAAATATTCCTGCTGAGTTGTGAAAATCGAGATGATTGCTCGGTTCATCCAGGAGCATGAGCGGCGTCTGCCGGGCCAATGCTCGGGTGCAGCATTCAGGATGCGAGCACGCATATGACGACCATATATACATGGTGCGCTCCTTTCATGGAGCTGCTGCGCCGGGGGTGCTCCTGGGGCGGATATGCCATCGTTAAGAGGTGTCATCGCAAATCTAAAAATATTTTTGCCCAAAAGTGGGCAAAAGAAAAAGAACTTGCTGACAGGCAGGTGATTTCCATGATGCGTGGCAGAAATCCTGGGAGGCAATCATGTTTTTCGTAGTTTTCCATGAGTAGATTCGCCGGGTCATCTCTGGTCCAGAAAGATGGTTAGGGGAATGACGTGCAGCTCATTGGAGACCTGCTGAGTTTTGCCCAATTTCCAATCCTTGACCTCTGATCCCCTGGCACGGACGGCCACCTGCTGGGCAACGCCGGGAAGATCGATAACCGGGTGGCGGGAGAAGACTTGGGGCAGACCATAGGTCAGATTGCAGGCCAAACACTTGCCCGGCCGTTGCTGGAGCCGAAACTCCAATTCCAAGACATTTTCTTTGCCGCCCAGGAAGGCAAGCTCGATGTCAAAGGACCCTTCCGAGCTGTCTCCGAACAGGGCCTCAAAGAACTGATCCGCTTTTTCCGGGGGAAAAATCTCTTTGAGACTTTCCGCATTCAGGGGTGGGGCTTGGTTTGTTGTGCTCATAGGTTCAACCTTAATATGATTTGTTTATTCCTTGAAAGTCAAGGCAGTTCCCCTTGAGGCAGGCTGCGCTTGTAAAACCAGACCGATTCCAAAACGTAAATAACAATGCCGGTCCAGATGAAGATAAAGGACACCAATCTGGAAAAATTAAACGGTTCCTGGTAGGCAAAAACACCCAGCAGGAACATCCCTGTAGGGGCCAGGTACTGCAAAATGCCCACCTCGACCAAACGAAGGCGTCTGGCGCAAAAGGCGAATAAAAGCAGAGGAATGGCGGTTACCGCCCCGGCTCCCACCAAAAGGACATCCACCTGCACATCAATGCCTCCCAGGGCACCCATCCCCTGCCCGTGTTTGAGGGCCAGATAGCCAAGAACCGGCAGGCAGAGGACGGACATTTCAATACTCAGACCGGGCAGGGATTCCACTTGGATTTTTTTGCGGATCAGGCCGTAGAATCCAAAGGTCAGAGCCAGGGTCACCGCGATCCAGGGAAAGCGGCCGAAGGAATAGACCATGTAGCCCACTCCTATGGCCGCCAGGAGAATGGCCAGAAGCTGCAGGGGGCGAAGTCGATCCCGGAAAAAGATACAGCCCAGCAACACATTGACCAAGGGATTGATATAGTAGCCCATGCTGGCGTCCAGTACATAGCCGGCATTGACCCCCCAGATATAGGTCAGCCAATTGATACACAAAAGACCTGCACTGATGGAAAGCAGCCCCAGGCTGGATTTGGATACAAGCAATTCCGCAAGCCGCTTCTGCAGAGCCAGGATAATGAGGACAAAGACCAGGCACCAGAGAACCCGATGACAAAAGATTTCCGGGGCCGGAACCTGGCGCAGGCCTTTCCAGTAGGCCGGCAAGAGCCCCCACAGGCCAAAGGCCCCGATTCCGGCCAGCAGTCCGCCGAGCAGGGATTTATGCATGTGGGCATAGCCCCTTGGACCAGACGTTCATATCTTCAAGGCCCCCATTGAAGCAGGTGTTTTGCACCAAGCGTCCACAATATGTGTACCCGTAGCGGGCAAAAACAGTATTCATGCCCAGTGATCCGGCCCGGGCAATGGAAAAAGCGGTTTGCAGTCCCCGGTTCTGCATGGCCTGCTCCATGGCCTTTAAAAGCATGGTGGCCAATCCGTGGCCCCGATAGACAGGGAGGGTGATAAAGTCGGTCATCTCTACATGACCGGCCGCCTCATCCATCTCGCTCGAGGCCAAGGCGGCAATCTGTCCCTTTATCTCAGCCCCGAAAAAACAGACGTTGGTCTGCATGCATTCTTGCAGGTAGTCAAGGTCATACAGGGGAAACGGGTAAGCGGAGAAGTTGCGGGCAAAGATCCCGGCAATGGACGGGCAATCTTTGACTCCCATCCGGCGGACTGTGACTCCCAAATCTTGGCTTCTGGAAATATGTTGAGGGTGCTCAGTTTGTTGTCCTAAATGACCTTCATGATGTTCTGGGCTGATGAGCTTTTGGCAGTTATGTTCTTCAGGGGGGTGGGGACACTTTGTATCTGAAAAGCTTCGCCTGTGATCCAAAAACTTGGCCAGGTACAGACCGTCCTGCCGGCCGTCAAACAAACCAGGAATGTTGGCTTCTTGGACAAAACCCCGGTCTTCAAAGAGTGCTCTGCAGGGCTGAGGAACTTTGGCGCAGATCTTGGTGAGGCAATGTCTTTGAGCCAAGGACTCCAAGTAATGAACAATTCTGGGCAGGTCCGGACTGGCCAGCTTCATGAGATACACTCGATCATTGAGGGGGCCGAACTGAATGACTGAGTGACCAACGGTGGTTATGAGGTCAGGAGAATGATGCACAGACGGCTCTATCTTTTGCTGGTGATCAAAAAAACTTCCTGCCTTGTTTGGTGGATAAAATCAAGTGAACTGGCCTCTGAGGGCAGGGATTTTGGGTTCTGCTTCTCATTCTCAACAATTTCAATCCATACAATTTTGTGCCTTTTATTCAGCCATACCGCAGAAAAGCATACGGCACGTTTGTCGCCACGTTCTGTGTTTCCGTGATAATAGCAGTAAAATCAGTACCTTGAATACGTGGTCCTGCGCTCTGTCCTTTGATGAGGCAATATGGATATTATGGCATCCCCTTTGCTTTCTTTACAGTTATGGGACGTACAGAGAGCCTCTGGTACCTGCAGTACTTGGCAGGAATATGCGCCAAAGCTGCTGCCGATGCCCCGCTTGAGAACTGGCTGGATGAACTAGCCGTGTACCTCTCTCAGTGCCTGCATACCGACTGGGTTTTTCTTTGCCTTCTGGATGAAGATAACGGGCAAAGAAAGACCTTCTTTTGGGAGCATGGAAAACGATGTCATCGGGCGGCTCTTTCCCTCCAGCAGGAGCTTGGTGATCTTGTTCTGAACACCGGTCTGGCTGTTGTGGCCGGAGAAAATCAGCTTTTCACCGTCCCTGAGATAGAGAGACTACGATCCCCTCGAGAGGAAGCAGATATACAGGCCGCGGCCGTTCCTTTGCTCCAGGCGGGGCATGTGCATGGGGCTCTGGGGGTGGATAAGGTCTTTCTTTCCCCGGCACCTTGGGTCGAGGATATGCAAGCCTTGCATCAGTTAGCCGCCTGTCTGCTGAATTGTGCGCACCTGCATTCTCAGGTGCAGGCTCTCAAAGCCCAAAACACCCGCCTCCTGCATCTTCATACCCGGCATGCCTGGCCTTTGCATCTGCAAGGGCCCAGTCAGAGCATATATGAGATCAGGCAACAGGTAGAGCAGGCTGCATCTTGCCAGATGCCGATTCTGCTGCAGGGAGAACAAGGCACGCACAAAAACGTTCTGTCCCGTGTCCTGCATTCGTGGTCCATCCGGGGACAAGGGCCCTTTGTGCGCATCAACTGTTCTCTGCCGGCTTCGGTTCTGGAAGGGGAGCTCTTTGGATACGCACACACGTCATTGCCTCAGGCCGATGTGGGCCGAAAAGGGGCTTTTGAGGCTGCGGATAAAGGGACATTGTATCTGGACCAAATCAACTGCCTGCCGTCCAGGCTACAAAATCGTATCCTTCGTGCTGTGCAGGAAGGAGCAGTAGAGCGTTGCGGGGAATATATCTCCCGACGGGTGGATATCCGGGTCATTGCCTCCAGCAGCACCACTCTGGCCCATCTCCTTGATCGAGGCCTCTTCCGCTCGGAGCTCTTCTACCGGATAAATAGATTTTCCATCTTTCTTCCTCCCCTCCGGGATCGTTTGGAAGACATTGAAACCTTACTGAGCTCTGCCCTGTATTCTCGATCCAGGGAGCAAGGCTCAGCCATTAGATGTACCCCGTCGGCTGTACAGTTGCTCAAGACCTATGATTGGCCCGGCAATATTCGTGAACTGGAGGCTTTGGCTTCCAGAATCATCCTCACCCACAGGGAAGATAGGATACGCCGAAGCCAGATCCGAGAACTTCTCTACCCAGACCCAGCCTGGAACTTCCAGGAACGTGATGGACCTCGAGAGGAACCTCCGCCCATGCCGATCCAAGAACTGGAAAAGAAGGCCATCCTTTCCGCCCTGCGCCGGCATGGAGGGAGTCAAAAAAAGGCTGCCCAGGAACTGTCCATAAGCCCTCGGCAACTCGGATACCGGATCAGTAAATACAACCTTCAGGAAATCATGGACTCCATGCGCAAATATGCCCGGCAGAACCAGAAGTAAGGAGCATCCCTCCATAGATTTTTTTGTGGGACCATATTGCCCAAGCCGCAGTATGCGTTTCCAACAACGGACAACTGCGTCGATATTGACTATGGGTTGACATCAGAAATCATTTGAGCCTAATCTTTTCCACTACACAACATTTGGGTGTTTTCCATCCCATGCCGGGAAGCACAGGATGGAAAGCTGCAAGAGGGAACCCTGTGCAAATCAGGGACGGGCCCGCCGCTGTGACCGGGGACGAAAGCTGCATGGAGCCACTCGAAGGATTGTCCTGAGGGGAAGGCGCGGCTGGAGAATGATCCGGGAGTCAGAAGACCTGCCCAAATGGAGGAAGGGACATCAGCTTCCGCGGTTGAAGCATGTCTAATATCGTATCCGAGGATAAAAAAGGGAAATCCCCGGATCGAACGAAGGTTCGATCCGGGGATTTTTTTTATATCCCATATCCGCTCCAAACCCTTTAACCAGGAACAGGGGCAGGTACTCCCTGGGCCCTGTTCCTGCAAACTTTGTTCTGGCCGAAATGAAACAAGCAATGAATCTGTACAAAAGCCGACCTCTCATAAGAGGCCGCCCTCGGTCTCAAGGGCAGGCGCTCTAAGCTGAAGGAAAACGGATAGTGGTTGAGGGCAACCGCGTCCTACTCAAGAACCAGGCTCGATTTTTTATCATACTTAAAGAGAAGAGGAGGAAGTTATGCGTCAGGTAAGCAGTGCATTGACAGCCCTGGTTTTAGTCTGTGTCTTTGGACTTATGGTATCTGGACCGGCCCATGCCCATGCACATGGTGATGGGCATGGACACAGCCACGGACATCAAGAGCACAAAGAAGACAAGGTAGGCATCCTGCTGGTGGCTTTTGGTTCCAGCTACCCCCAAGCTCAAGTCGCTTTCGAGAACATCGAAGACCAGGTCCAAAAGGCTTTTCCGGGAAAACCTGTATGCTGGGCCTATACCTCGCAAAAGATCCGCAGAAAGATGGCCAAGGAAGGAGAGGATCTTGATTCCCCGGCCCAGGCCCTGGCCGATATGCAAGATGAGGGGTTTACCCATGTGGCCGTCCAGTCCCTGCACACCATTGCCGGGGCGGAATTCCATGATCTGCAGTCTGTGGTCAATGGCTTTGCATCCATGTCCGGCGGGTTTGAGGAGATAATGCTTGGTTATCCGCTTTTAGCCACTCCTCATGATCTGGAGCATGTCCATCAGGCCATGCTGGAAAACATTCCTGCAGAGCGAAAGAAGGATGAGGCAGTCATCTTCATGGGCCACGGGACGTATCATCCGAGCAATGCATTTTATCAGGCCGTAGCCTTTGAATTGCAACAGGATGATCCCAATGTCTATATGGGCACCATAGGGGGGCCGCCCGGCTTGGAGGAGATTGTTGCCGATCTTGAACAAAAGGATATTCAAAAGGCCTACCTCATGCCCTTTATGTCCGTGGCCGGGGATCATGTGCGCAATGATATGGCTGGAGATGGTCCAGATTCCTGGAAATCTCTTCTCAATGAGGCAGGGATCAAGAGTGAACCGGTCCTGAAAGGAACGGCAGAATACGACAACTTGGTTGATATCTGGGTGGATCATCTCAAAGGGGTCATGGAGCATTTCAAGTAAGTGTTTCACGTGAAAATATTGGAGGTAGGGATGGTTTACAAATCGTGTGCAGTCTTATGTGCTTTCGGCTTTTTTCTTTTGGGAGCCAGCCCGGGAGGTGCGGCTGAGAACAATGCGACCCTGTCTATGGATGAGATGGTGGTCACTGCCGGGCGCCTGCCCGAGAGCAAGCGGGAAGTGACCTCCAATATCACTGTTGTGGATGCAGAGGAGATCACCAACTCTCCGGCCCGGAATCTGGGTGAATTCTTGGCGGAAGAGAATATCGGCGCAGTACGCCAGCAGCCCGGAAGCCTGACCACTATTGGACTTCGGGGTTTTCGGACCGAAAGCCACGGCAACGATTTGCAGGGAAAAGTCCTTATTTTGCTCAACGGTCGCCGGGCCGGAACCGGGAATGCGGCCCAGATCGCGACCGAGAATATTGAGCGGGTGGAGATCATCCGCGGCCCGGCCTCGGTGCAGTACGGTTCAGCGGCCATCGGCGGAGTGATCAACGTGATCACCAAGCAAGGACAGGGCCAGCCTTCAGGTTTTGTCCAGGGCCGGCTGGGCAGCTATGGGTATGAAAAGGTGGCGGCCGGGATGTCCGGGGCAATTGATGGATTCGACTTTTCTGGAAGCGTGAGT
Source organism: Thermodesulfobacteriota bacterium (assembly GCA_051749205.1). Classification (GTDB taxonomy): domain Bacteria; phylum Desulfobacterota; class Desulfovibrionia; order Desulfovibrionales; family Desulfothermaceae; genus Desulfovermiculus. The sequence continues at coordinate 18,126 of JBNJII010000019.1, forward strand.
CGAAGCAGCAGGGACGATTACGATACCGGAGACGGCACAGAGTACGAAAATACAGGGTATGATCAAAAAGACAGGGTCAGCTTGAATATGGGCTATGAGCTGTGGCCCCACAATCGGGTCTCAGTCGTCTACTCCGGATATAATGCCGATGATGTGGGTTCGCCGAATATGATTGAGGCCATAGATCCTGATACAGACATAGATATGAATAATGAATCCATAGATTTTGTATATGACGGCGCAACACAGGATACACTTTGGTCCTGGAAGGCACGATATTTTGTAGGAGAAGACGAATATGACTTCAAGGATCCAATCAATCCTTACCAGCGGGAGACGGATCAAGAAGGGACACAGGCCCAGGTGAGCTGGAACCCGGGGCAGTACCGTCTGACCGCGGGATTTGATTGGGTCAACTACGAAATAGACTCTGACCTGGATCCCAAAAAATCTGAATACGACAATCCGTCTTATTTTCTTCTGGGTAAAGCCGCCTATCTTGAAGAGCGCCTGATAGTGACCGGTGGTGTGCGCTATGACGAATTCGAGGTGCAGATCAAAGAGGGACAAGGCGGAAGCGAGGACGACGATCATGTCAGTCCCAGAGTCGGGCTGGCCTATTTCCTTATGGACAACCTCAAACTGCGGACCAATTACGGACAGGGGTTCAAAATGCCAACAGCTGAGGAACTGGCCGGCAATTTTGTCAGTTCCTGGGGAACACCGTATCAGGGAAATCCCGATCTGGATCCGGAGACAAGCGAGACCTATGAGGCTGGTTTGGATTGGTATCAAGGGGCATTAGATGCATCCCTGACCTACTTTTCTACCGACTTTGAGGATAAGATTGAGGTCGTGTACACCGCGGACGGAACTCAAACCTGGCAAAATGTTGGCCAGGCCGAAGTCTCGGGCATTGAAGGTCGGTTTTCCTATGATCTGGGCACTCTTTTTGATTGGTCTTGGGAGGTAAGTCCGTATGTAAATATGACGTATCTTACTGAGCATGAAAACAAGGAGACAGGAGAGGACCTCTTGTATACTTCAGATCTCAATCTCTCCTATGGCCTTTCCATCAAAGATGACCAGGGTTTTTTGGCCCGGATCAATTTTGCCTACGTTGGGGAGCAGGACATCGACTATTACGACCCGAATACCTTTGAGCAGACCCGAATGGAAAAGGGCGGATTTACTGTTGCCGACCTGACCATTCAAAAGAAAATCCTGGACTTCAACTCCTACGGCGATCTGTCCTTGCGCGGCGAGGTGAGCAATCTCCTGGACAAGGACTATTCGTACGTCAAGGGCTATCCCATGCCCGGCCGAAGTTTCGTCCTGGGCATGGAGTATTCGTTCTGAAAAAATCGGCGGTTGATCAATGTACAGATAATGTACTGCTCGCTATTCATCCACCCTTTGAGTCCTCTCCTTGGCAAGGAGGGCAGGGGTGGTTGGAATTATCAGAAATAAACATTAGCGCCTTTTGCAGGTACCTGTTGAAACCCTTATGCAGCCGGCACGATTGCACAAGGGGTCAGGTTGAAAAGGGAACCCTGTGTGAATCAGGGACGGGCCCGCCGCTGTAACCGGGGACGAACGCCGCAACAAGCCACTCCCGAAAAAACCTTGGGGGGAAGGCGCGGCAAGCCCAGTTGAAGCCTGCCAAAGGCAGGGCGATTACATCGCATTCAACGGGGCAAGTAGGATGATCCGGGAGTCAGAAGACCTGCCTGCGAATGTTCGACTGTAAATGAGGGACGCATTTGCAGTCTGATTTGGTGGATGAAAAAGGGACATCCCCGGATCGGAAGATTCTTTCGGCCGGGGATTTTTTTTGTCCCTGGGCCAGGACAAAAAAATCAGGGGGAAACATGGTCCGGACGTTTTTTCTTTGTGGATGCGTACTTTGTGTTTTTTTGGGGTTGACGTCTTTGGCCGGGGCAGAAAAAGAGAAGACAATAGCCTCCTTGGAGGAAGTTGTGGTCACCAGCAGCCGTCTGAAAGAAGCCAAAAGGGAAGTGACCTCCCAGGTGACGGTTGTGGATGAACAGGAGATCCAGATGACCGGGGCCAGGGATCTGGGGGGAATCCTGGCTGAAAAAAATATCGGCCATATCCAGACCTATCCCGGGGCCTTGAGCTCAATCGGCCTGCGCGGCTTTCGGACCGAAACCCACGGCAACGACCTGGAGGGCGAGGTCCTGATTCTGCTCAACGGCCGCCGGGCCGGGACCGGAAATGTGTCCAAGATATTGACCAAAAATATCGAACGAATCGAGATCGTCCGCGGTCCGGCCTCGGTACAGTATGGCTCGGCGGCTATAGGCGGAGTGGTCAACGTGATCACCAGGCAGGGTCGGGACGAGCCGTCGCTCTTTGTTCAGGGCGGTCTGGGCAGCTTCGGATATGATGAAGTTTCGGCCGGATTCTCCGGAGCTCACAAAAAATTTGATTTTTCAGGCAGCGTGAGCCGAAGCACAATGGACGACTATGATACGGCTAAGGGAAAGAAATACCACAATACCGGATATGATGAACAGGTAGGGGTGAGTTTCAATCTGGGGTATGAATTTTTGCCCAACAATCGGCTGGGAGTCATCTATACCGGGTTTGATGTGGATCATGCCGGCAGTCCCAGCTATCTGAGCCAGAATGATCTCGATGACTACAACGACAAGTCCAACGAATCTTTAGATTTTGTTTACGACGGTGGGATCTGTGACGGGCTGTTCTCCTGGAAGGTCAGGTATTTCGCAGGCGAGGACGAAAACACCTGGTACGACCCGACTGAAAGCGATCCCAGCGGTTGGGATACAGGCGGATCGTCGAAGACAGAGACGGATCAGCAGGGAACTCAGGCCCAGGTGACCTGGAATCCGGGCCTGTACAGACTGACCGCAGGCATGGACTGGGTGAATTATGAAATCGACTCGGACTATGATCCAACCAAGACCGAATATGACAATCCATCCTATTTTGTCTTAGGGCAGGCAAAATACCTGGATGAACAACTCATTCTTTCCGGTGGACTGCGCTACGACGAATTTGAACTCCAGGTCAAGGAGGGGCAAGGAAGGACTGAAAAAGACGAGCATATAAGCCCCAGGCTGGGGATGGCCTATTTTCTCCTGGATAACATCAAGCTCAGGGCCAATTACGGGCAGGGATTCAAGATGCCCAGCGCCAAGCAGCTGGCTGGAGATTTTGTCAGCGGATACGGGTCGCATTTTGTGGGCAATCCAAGCCTGGATCCTGAGCAGAGCGAGACCTATGAAGGGGGGATTGATCTCTATCTCGGAGCTTTGGATGCGTCGCTTACCTATTTTGTCACTGATTTTAAAGACAAGATCGAGCAGGTGGATGGTCCGGGCGGGGTGCAGACTTGGGACAACGTGGGCCAGGCAGAGCTCTCTGGGTTTGAAGGCGAGTTGTCCTATGACCTGGCCTCGTTGTGGGATTGGAATTGGCAGATAGAGCCGTATGTGCATTGTACCTATCTGACCCAATTCGAAGACAAGGAGACTGGAGAAGATCTTCTGTATACCTCGGATCTCAACCTCTCCTATGGCTTGTCGGTTTCAGATCTGGACGGCTTTTCGGCCCGGCTCAACTTTGCCTATACCGGGGAGCAGGATGTCCAGGACTGGGAAAGCAGTATGTCCGGAGATGTTGTGGAAAAGGGCGGTGTTTCAGTGGCCAACCTGACTGTTCAAAAACGTCTTCTGGACTTTTCGTCCTATGGAGATCTTTCTCTGCGCGGGGAAGTGAACAACCTGTTGGACAAAAACTATGCCTATGTCAAGGGATATCCCTTGCCCGGCCGAAGCTTTTTCGTTGGTGTAAAGTACAGGTATTAGGGACTAAGTAAAAATATTTTGTTTGGGCTGTAATACAGACAAAGTGGCGTGTTGTGGCCGGCTGTACCACAGAGGAGGTATTTCCGTATGGAACTCAAAGCCCTGATCCTGGGCATTACGTTCAGTTTAGGCATATTTGGCCTGAAAAACGGCCTGGGGTTGTGGTATATGCTCAGTCGGCTTTCTTCCCTTGGGAGCAAAGGTATCGCTCTTGGTCTGTATGCGGGCGTATATGCCGGGGTATTTGCTATGGCCTGGTGGGGTGTGCATCAGTTGATCCTCATCGACCATTTCCAGGCCCTGCACCATGTGTTGTGTTCCGGAATGGCTGTACATCTGTTTTTGGCCGGACTGCTGGGAATCTGGGGACGTGCTCTTCTCAAGAATGCCGGGGCCGGTCGTCACGGCAGCTGGGGGTGGCTGGCCCTGGTTCTTCCCTGCCCGGTCTGTGGGATAGTCATATTTTTCACCGTCTCCTTCTTGCTCTCTTTTTTCCCTGAAGGCGGGGGGCAGGTCTTGGTTTTGGTCTGGGCCGGGTTTGTGGGCACAGGAGTTGTTGCGGCTTTGTTGTTCAATCTCCTTGCAGTCCGGATGCACAGTCCGCCTGAATTGCTGCTGGGCGGAGGCATGTTGGGCGTGGCCTGTTTCTTCCTGCTGGCAGTGACCTTCATGCCCCAATTTGGGCAAATGGACGAGGTCTATAGATTGGCTTCGTATGATGCACAGGCTCCGGCAGTTCGAACCGGGCATGCCCTGTTCCTTGTTTTTGCTGTTACGGCCCTGTTTGGGGTCGGATTTTGGGTTGGGCGTAAAAAAACGTAAAGGACGATGTATATGGAATTTGGCGCATTGCTCAAGACATTTATATACCTCATTTCCTCATCTTTGCTCTATCCGGTTTTGTTTCTGCTTTCCATCCTTGTGATCTGGACCATTCTTTATGCTGGGAGCTTTTGCGCCGAATGGATCAAGCGGTCCCGGCTGCCCAGAGTCCCTGCTGAACAGCTGCCGGAAAAAATCCAAGCTGGTGAGCATAAGGGGTTTTTCCCCAATCGGGTGCTCCAGTATGCCCTGCGGCTCGAGAATGTGGGAGGTGATCTCTTTTTATACAGGGAAGCAGTGGAGAATCTGCTTCAGGACACTGTCCAGCAGATACACAAAAGTCTGGACCGTTTGTGCATTGTGGTTCGAATAGCCCCGGGGCTGGGCCTGATCGGGACCTTGATTCCCATGGGTACTGGCTTGGCAGCTATGGGACAGGGAGATATGTCCAAGCTGACCTCGGATCTGGTTATTGCCTTTACCACTACAGTGGTGGGCATGGCCCTGGGCCTGCTGGCCTATGTGTTTTGGACCGTCACATCCCGGTGGGTGGAGGAAGACGTGAAAAATATCCAGTTGATGACCGAGGTATTGACCAAAGCACAGCCGGAAAAAGACAGCCAGTCCAGGGGGCAGAAAAATGCGCAGCTGCGATCCATACGGTCGAAAACGGCAGTGCATCAGGGCTAATCAGTTTGGCGGAAAGGAGTGAATGTATGCGCTATATGCACACCCGGCGGCAGGCCTTTGGTTCAGCCGCCGGTAGTTCCAATTCAGGCGGGGACAACGATCCCATGTCCGGAGTGGCCAATCTTTTTGATCTGGGCCTGGTGTTCATTGTCGGTCTTATCTTTACTCTGTTTTCCGCCTATCACCTTCAGGACCTGTTCAATGAAGAGTCGGAAATGACCATTCTGAAGAAAAGCAAGAACGGGGAGATGGAAGTTATTACCAAGAACAAAGAGAAGATTGAGGCCCGCAAGGTGACCGAAAAAAAGGCCCGGGGCCGGGGGGAGCGCTTGGGAACAGCCTATCGGCTGGAAGACGGGAGTATGGTCTATGTACCGGATAAATAGGCAATTATTGGTTCTAATTTTCGGTTCAGCTTTCCTTCCGGCCGCAACCGCTTGGTGTAATTGAGCAAGAAAATCACGGGCAAAGATTTGACCGCGGAATATACGGAATACGCTGATTAGAAAAAATATTCGTGCAACTTTTCCTTACATTCAGTGTATTCCGCGGTTCAAAAATCTGCTGTTTTTCTGCGTTCCAAGGTCCTCCCTTAAAAATACAAAGGATTGATCATGAGGCAAAAGCAAAAGAACGGATTGAGCTTGATCCTAAAGTTTAACTGGGCTCAGCATCTGCTTGCCGTATTGCTGTGTTGTTGTTTGATTGTTGCTGCGTTTGCAGTCCGGGCTGAACATCTTGAATTTATTGACGATGCCGAATCAAGAATCGTGCTCGACAATCGGCCGCAGCGAATGGTCTCCCTTGTGCCCTCGGTCACTGAAATCATCTTCGCTCTGGGAGCAGGAGATCGGCTCAAAGGAGTGACGGCTCACACTGATCAGCCGGCAAAAGTGCATGCCAAGCAGATTGTCGGAGGGTATTTCGCGCCCTGTGTGCAAAAGATTGAAGAGCTGGATCCGGAGCTGATTTTTGTATCCAGCCTCCACGATCAGGTGCGGGAATATTTTGCCGATTCCGAGGTGCACGTGATCACTCTGCGCACAGGCTCAGTGGAGGACAGCTTCCGGGAAATCAAGCTCCTGGCCCGGATCCTGGAACGGGAGAAAGAAGCTGCAGACCTGGTGGAAAAAGTTCAGGGACAGTTGGACCTGATCCAGGCCAAGACAGCCAAGATTCCGGACCAAGAAAAGAAGCGGGTCATTCGGCTCATGGGCCGGGACCGGATCATGACCCCGGGCAGTGATTCATTTCAGAACGAGTTCATCCGCTTGGCCGGAGGAATCCCCCCGCAACTGGACAGGGAGGGGGCAGTGGTCTCAATAAGTAAAGAGGAATGGCAGGAGTTCGATCCTCAGGTCATATACGGCTGCGGCGGCGACCGGAAAGTTGCAGAAAAATTCTTTTCCCGGCCGGGCTGGAAAGATGTCCAGGCTGTCCAGGACGGAAACATCTTCTGGTTCCCTTGCGATCTGACATGCCGGGCGGCCACAAACAGCGGCGATTTTGTGGCCTGGCTGGCTTCCAGGATCTATACCCAAGAGTTCTCGCACAAAGAGAACCTGGAAACAGCGGAAGAGATCACCGGGACCCTAGATGTGGATCTGGAGTTGGACTATGCAGAAAAGGCGCGAATTGCCAGCAGCCGGATAGGTGATTTTGAAAACAAGACCCTGATTGTCCAGTTCTCGCGACCCATGCGCGTGGTATCCACCCTGGAAGGTCAGCGGAGGGGGATTTCCTGTGTGGGCAACCACTTTTCTCCTCCGCCCTGCTGGAGCCTGGGGCACCATCAGAGGCTGGAAACCCTGCGATCCCGTGTCTATGAGGTTATCGGGGTTGATGCGCAGAGATCGAGCTTTTTGTTTACCGGTGCGGATATGGACAACCTGGCTGTTTCGACCGAGACATACCAGGATATGTCCATTACCGCTCTGATCACGGCCGGAGTGACGTCCAACGCCCTGCGCATGTCCCGGGACGTGGGCAGCTTCTACGAGCCGGGAACCATCAACATCATCCTCCTGCCCAATATGCAGCTCAGCCAGCGGGCCATGACCCGGGCCATTATTTCCGCCACCGAGGCCAAGACGGCCGCTTTGCAGGACTTAGACATCCGCAGTTCCTATACTGAAACTATCCACCAGGCCACGGGCACGGGCACTGACAATGTGCTGGTGGCCAAAGGTTTTGGTCCCGAATTGGATAATGCCGGCGGCCACTCCAAGCTGGGCGAGCTCATTTCCAAGGCTGTGTATGCCGGGGTTAAGGAAGCTATTGAAAAACAAAACGGCATAAGTGCCCAGCGCAGTGTGTTTCACCGCCTGCAGGAACGGGGCATCGATCTGTATACCCTGGTCAGGGAAATGGACATGCCCAAAAAGCTGCGTCAAATGACCCTCTCCCAGTTCTACTGCACACTGCTTGAGCCCAGATATGCCTCGTTTGTCCAGGCGGCCCTTACGTTAAGCGATGAGCGGCATAAGGGGCTACTCACAGACATCTCTTCTTTTGAAGCATGGTCTCGGAAAGTTGCTTCCGAAATCTCCGGAAACCCGGAGCAAAGGATAATACGCTATGTGCAGGACAAGGACTTGCCTCAGGTCCTGGCCATGGCCTTGAATGCTGTGCTCACCGGTGTCCAGGGAAAAACGGAAAACAGGCATGGAGCTGGGTCATGAGATTTATCCCCTGCGTATTCATGGTTTGTCTTTTTCTGGCTCCGGCTGCGGGTGCGGCCTCGGATATGGCCGTCATGGTCATCGAGGCCAACAGCTATGCAGTCCAGGAGGCACTGCAGGTGCTGGACCTGCCGGGTGATATTCGCGTGCGCTCGTTCACCCGGCAGGATATAAAGCAGAACAAAGACGCGCAGCGTTTCATCCAGGATGCAGATGTGATCCTGGTCGATGTGATGCAGTCTGAGCTGTACGAGTTTATCCTGGAGCATTTGGATGTCCAGAATACTGCGGTGTATGCCCTGCGCGGATCGCGGGAAGATGAAAAACTTCGAGACCAAGGGTTTATCTTTGATCCGGATATCCGGGCATATGGACAGCACTTGTCCCGGCCCAATATGCGCAACATGCTTTTGCGCTTGGTGCACAAAGAAATAGATGCTTCGGTTGACTACGGATCAGTCCGGGAGTTTCCGGACCAGGGGATATATCATCCTGACGCAGAACAGATCTTTGAAAATTTCGACCAGTACATAAGCTGGTATACCCGGCACAGTGAGGATACAGCCCAGCTTCCATGGCTGGGGCTGAGCGTCTACTCTTCCTCCCTTGTCCCGGGACAAAAACAGAGCCTGGATGCGCTTATTTCCGGGATCGAAGCACATGGGTGGAATGTGGTTTCCTGTTTTGGTCCGGAAGAGCGTCTCCTGGGCATGCTTAAAGATGAAAAGGGCAATGTCCGGGTGCAGGCCGTGCTGGCCTTTACTCTTAAGTTTTCTTCCTCCATAACCGGCGAGGTGGAGAGCGCTTTGCTGGATCTGGATGTGCCGGTGATCAATGCCCTCAATCTGTACGGGCAGACCATCGAAGAGTGGCGCAGAGATCCCAAGGGAATCCAGCCCATGCATGTGGTCTGGACCATGGCTAATCCGGAGATTTCCGGGCTTATAGAACCGACGCCCCTGACCGGACCGGTCCGCAGATCCGATCAGGACACTGGCCGGGAGGTGACTGTATACCGGACGATTCAGGACAATCTGGATCGACTATTGCCCCGGCTAAAGAGCTGGGTCCGGCTCCAGGATATGGACAACCGGGACAAGCGGGTAGCGATTTTGTATTACAATCACGGCCAGGGAAAGCAGAATGTGGGGGCCAGCTATTTGAATGTCTTCCGCAGCCTGGAACGGATTGTCCTGCGCATGCAGGAGGAGGGCTATCAGGTGGCTGAAGGCAAACTGCCCACGGAGCAAGAGATCAAGGATCTGGTTCTCAAATACGGCCGCAATATCGGAAGCTGGGCTCCGGGTGAGATAAACAGCATGCTGGCCGAGGGCAAAGTCATCCGCCTGCCGGTGTCCAGATACAAAGAGTGGTTCGCTGAGCTGCCCTTAAAGTTTCAGGACCGGGTCTTGGAGCAGTGGGGGCCGGTGGAAGAGTCCTCGATCATGATCAAGGACGGGGAGTTGATCATTCCCGGATTCCGTCTGAACAATGTTTTGCTTTTGCCTGAGCCGGCCCGCGGCTGGGGGGACGAGCCCATGAAGCTGTACCACGATCCCACCCTGCAGCCCCATCATCAATACATTGCCGCCTATCTGTGGCTTAAGCACGAGTTCGAGGCCGATGCCATGATCCACTTGGGCACCCACGCCACTTACGAGTGGCTGCCTGGAAAGCAGGCCGGTCTGAGCCATACATGCCCGCCGGAGGTGATGATCACCGACATCCCCAATCTGTATCCCTATATTGTGGACGATGTGGGTGAGGGCATCCAGGCCAAGCGCCGGGGGCGGGGAGTGATCATCGACCATCTCACGCCTCCTCTGCGGCCGGGAGGCCTGTACGAAGAGTACAGCCGGCTGGCTGACCTTATCAACAGCTTTACCCGGTCCCAGGCTGTGGACAGTCAAACGGCCGGGCAAAAGCTGGAGCGGATTGCCGAATTGTCCCGGGAGCTAGGACTTTTCAAAGACTTAGGCTTGAAGAAGGTAAATGCGGAAAGCCTGGAGGAGATCGAGCACTATCTTTTGGAGCTGAAGGAAAATCTTTTGCCCTATGGGGTGCATACCTTCGGCCGTCCGCCCCAAGGCCAGGCCCTGGATGATACGGTTCAAGCCATATCCGAGGTCAACCAGAAGGCAGACACGGAGAAAATAAAAACCGCCCTGTCCGAGTCAGGAAAACAGGAGATCTCCCGACTGATACAAGGACTGGAAGGCCGGTTCATCCAGGCTGGGGAGGGAAACGATCCGCTGCGCAATCCAGAGGCCTTACCCACAGGGAAAAACTTCTACGGGTTCGATCCGCAAAAGATTCCCTCTCCAGCGGCTTGGGAGCTGGGGAAAAACGCGGCTCAGGAGATCGTCAAAAGCTCCCAGGACAAGGACGGAAGCTATCCGGACAAAGTGGCCGTGGTCCTGTGGGCCACTGAGACCATCCGCAACGAAGGGGTCAATGAGAGCACCATTCTCTATCTGTTGGGCCTTCAGCCTGTGTGGGACGATGCCGGGCGGGTGACCGGGACAAAGGTCATTCCGGGGGCAGAGCTGCAAAGGCCGCGGATAGACGTACTCATAAATCCCTCCGGTCTGTACCGGGACCTATTTCCGAATAAGCTGGAATACCTGGATCGGGCTGTACAGAAGGCTGCCCTGCAGACCGATATCCAGAACCTGGTGCGCGAGCACAATGCCCGGCTTAAATTCAGGCTCATGGACCAGGGGGTGGCAGAGGAAAAGGCGGCCAAGCTGTCCAGGGTTCGTATATTCACCGAAAAGCCGGGATCTTACGGAACCGGGGTTTCGGAGATGACCGGGGCATCCGGAGTCTGGGAGTCTGATCAGGAGATCGCCAAGGTCTATGCAAACAGGGTGGGCTATGCCTTTGGCCAGGACATGTGGGGTGAGCCGGCCAAGGAGCTCTTTCAGCACAATCTGTCCACAGTGGATACGGCAGTGCATTCCAGATCGTCCAATGTCTACGGGACCATGGACAACGACGATATGTTTCAGTACTTGGGCGGATTGGCTTTGGCCGTGCGCCGGGAAAGCGGACAGGATCCACAGACCATGATTACCCAGCAGCAGCTGCCAGGGGAGGTGGAGGTGGAGGATGCGGCCAAGACCATCGGTCGGGAGCTTAGAACCAGGTATGTAAATCCCAAGTGGATCCAGGGCATGCAGGAGGAAGACTATGCCGGGGCCAGAGAGATGGCCAAGTTTGTGGAGTATATGTGGGGCTGGCAGGTCACGGCGCCGCAGACCGTGGATGAAGCCAGATGGGAGCAGACGTACGAGGTTTATGTACAGGATAAATACGGCCAAGAGATGAAAAAGTTCTTCAACCAGTCCAACCCTTGGGCCTATCAGTCTATAACCGGCCGCATGCTGGAAGTGGTGCGCAAGGGGTACTGGCAGGCCGGAGAGGAGGTCAAAAAGAAGCTGGCGGCCGAGTATGCCGCCAATGTCGTGGGCAAAGGGGTGGCCTGCTGCGATCACACCTGCAACAATCCTCTGCTCAACCAAATGGTGGTCAACATTATCTCTCTGCCCGGGGTCATGTCTGCGGAGATGGTGGAGGAGTTCAAGATGGCTGTGGAGCAGGCCACGGGGCAAAAATTGTCAAAGCAGGTCCAGTCCAGAGAAGCCCTGCAGCAGAAGCTGCAGCAAAGCCTGCAAAGATCCCCCCGCAAGCAAAGCAAGGATCAGACGCAAAAGAAAAGGGACAATGAGTCAGAACAGAAGACGTCCGAGGGCACACAGCAGCAGGAGGTCACAGGCTACAAGATGGAGAAAATGGATAAGCAGGACAAGAGCACGCAGTCGGCCTCCTCCGGTGTGCAGTGGTTCGCCTCTCTGGTGGTCCTGCTCATTATTGCGCTTTTTGGGTTTGGAGTTGCCAAAAACGGCCCAAGAAAGTGATGCAAAATATGAAGCCATCCCTGGAGAGGTACCCATACCGTATGTCAGACAGGTTCTGATTACGTGGCATAGGATGCAGAAATCTCCATGAGGACAAGGACACCGGCCGATTCAGCCTGCATACGTGGGGTAGAGGACAAGACAGGGTCCAGTACGAGGTCAATGCCCGGTACTATCATCCAGAGCAAGGCTCTCCTGGCCCCACGGACAACCTTGCTGGGGTGAATATCTCCTGGTAAGGATGCAACTGGCGCTTTACTTTTACATGTCAGCTTTGCCTCTGGCGGAAGACCGCCAGTTTGATCGAGGATGAAACTGGCAAAGAGGGCAGGGCTTGGGGTCAAGCCCGCCTTACTGGAAGAACCCAGCTCGTAAGTAGGCCGCCCTTGCCCCCAAGGGCAGGCCCTCTTCGAGGTAAATCTTGTTTCATGCGAGATATTAAGGGAAAGGGGGATTGCCTTGTTTACCAGACCAATTCTACAGAATAGTGGGCAAAGGCCGGATCAGAGGTGACAATAGGCAGGTCCTCAATCTGGCCCTGGGCAATAAGCATGCGGTCAAAGGGATCTTGGTGGGGTCCCGGCAGAGATCCTGCGGCCAAAGCATGTTCCATGGTCATGGGCAGGGTTTCCATACGTGCCTTGTGCAGAAGTTCAGGCAGGCGGGTAGCTGCGTCCGCTGCGTGAGACAGTTTTCCCAAGCGGTATTTGGTTGCAATTTCCCAACCCGAAGCACTGCTCACCAGGATTGCATTGTGTGGGGCTTTAATTATTTCAAAGGCCAGGGCGGATAGCTTGGAATCATTGGTCAGCCACCACAAAAGGGTATGAGTATCCAAAAGATACGCTGATTTGTGGCCGCTTATTGATCCCATGCATTCAGCTCGTCTTCCGGAAGAGACTCAAAAAAAGAATCATCTATCCATCCGTCTATAAGGCCTGGAACCCGGGGTTGCATGTCTTCCAGGGGCAGAAGTCGCGCATACGGTTTGCCGCCCTTGGCCAAGATTATCTCCTCCCCTTCATGGGCCCTTTTCAACAATTTGGAAAGATGGGTTTTGGCTTCATGGACATTGATAATCGTCGGCATATTGACCTCCAAAAGGAAGTATGGACTAAGTACAGGACTAAGTCAAGACGCGATCTGGTCTGACTCGTTCACGAAGAAAGAGGGAATTTACTTCCAGCGCAGCTGAGGGCGGCGTGGAAAAAGGAAAAAACTTTTTTTGCCTTCATATGTAAGATCACTCACCTACATTGGAGAAAAGATGAACATCCCTATCGTCATGGCCGCCTTTGGGACCACCACCAGGGCCAGGCGGACGTATGATATTTTAGATGCCAAGATCAAGGAAGCCTTTCCGGAGCATCCGGTGCACTGGGCCTTCACTTCCCGCATGGTGAGGGATCGGATAGAAAGCAGTCAGGGCCAGAATTATAAGCATCCGCACCAGGTTTTGGAAGAGCTTGCTCAAGCCGGGCATGAGTGGGCCGTGGTCCAGTCCCTGCATTTGGTTTGTGGGCATGAGTTCGACCGCCTGGTGGATGAGGTCAAGGCCTGCGGCCTGCGCACGTCCATCGGTCTGCCTTTGCTGGATGCACCGGGCGACTATCTGGCCGCACTCAGGGCTCTGCTGGATGAGGTGCAGGCGGAAGAGGATGAAGCCCTTGTCCTGGTCGGACACGGGACGGATCACGCCATCTGGGCCGCCTATCCGGCCCTGGAGCGCATGGCCCGCAAGCATCTGCACGGGCGGGTCTTTGTCGGGGCGGTTGAGGGCTGCCCTGATGCCGAGGAGGTGGTCAGCGATGTGCTCAAAGCCGGATTTTCCAAAGTATGCCTGGTGCCTTTCATGCTCGTGGCCGGGGTGCATTTTCAGGAGGATCTGTGCGCGGAGGAAGAAGATTCCTGGAAGTCCCTGCTTAAAGCCTCCGGAATAGGGGTCCGTCTGGAATCCCGGGGCATGGGTGAAGTGCCGGGCATCGGGGATATCTTCTGCAGCCACATCCGGGAGGCTCTGGATGTGATTCCTGATCGAGTCGAGGAGGTGGGGTAACTTTGTGCGAAAGGCGGCCTGCCTGAAGTGCCCATTCCGGCAGGCCGCCTGCAAATGGATGCTAGCTGGAATGTATTTCCCGCGCAGCTGAGTGTAGCCTGCAAAAAGTAAACACCTTTTTGCCCTTATGAGCAGATGCCCCCAGGCAGCAAGGCCTTTTGGAAGAAACCGGTGATCCCTGCCTAGAACTCCACCGCCAGCTGGGTGGTTATCCGGTCATACTCATCATCGTTTTCAAATTCACCATGCAGATATTCCAGGGCCAGGGCCGTGTTTTCAAATAGACTGTAGCTGACCGCCCCTCCGTATTGGGTCTCGGGCAGGAAATCGCCCAGGTCGTCCCCGCCCTCGTAGCGAGCAGCCAGGGTCCACTTGTCTGCAGGGGCAACGGCCAGCTCAAAGTTCCAGGTCCGGGGCTCCAAGTGCTGTCCGGCATCAAAACCAAGCTCGCCGGTTTCAAAGTTGTCCAGGGCCCCTACATACTCTGCTTCCAGAAAAATGCGCTCCACATACGACAAGCTCAGGAATGCGCCCAGGCCGGGGACATAATCCGTGAGATCTCCGGATACCTCGCCCTCCAGCCCATCGCTATCCGCGATGTTGGAGATATAAGAACCTCCAAAGCTCATGTTCAGGCCAGGGAGGGTATTTTGCGGCAGACTGACCGCTGCATTGGCCACATAGCTCTCCACATGGTTGTCCTCTCCAGATTCATCCACATCCCCGTTGAACACAGCAGCACTGATATCGAAAAAGTCGTTGCCCCATCCGGCCTGCACTGCGCTTTCCCGGGTTTCCCCCAATTCCAGGGTCAAGGGGTCGCTGATGAAGTGGGTGCCGAAATAGCCAAAGGGGACGTAGAGCTTTCCGATGTTGGCGTACATGGGCAGCTTATCCGCACCGTCCAGGGTGATGTAGCCTTCATCCAGATCCACGGGCTCGGTGTCGTCCTCTTCCCACAAAAAGAGAACGTGTCCGCTGACGTATTTGGAAATATCCGCGTCTATCCCCATCTCCACAGTGGCCAGGGTGATGTCGCTGGAGTCTTCATCCTGTTTGCTTGGATCGTCATAATCCATGTCTTCATACCCGGCCTCAGCCTCAATAAGCCCGCTGATGCTCAGACGATCGGACAGTCCGCCCAGCGGGGAGGTGTCCTGGAGCTTGTCTTCCACCTTGCCTATCCGTTCGGAGATGCCCTGCAGGTCGCGGGGACTCTCTTTGGTCTGAGATGCGGAAGGAGTTTGCCTGTCCTGAAGTTTCTGCTCCAGCTTGTGCAGTCTTTGCTGGGTCTTTTTCAGCTCCTGCATCAGTTCGTCGTTGGACATGTCCCGGGCCATGGCCGGTGCAGCCAGCAAGCCCAAGGCAGCTGTCCAGATCAGGGTATGAAAAATCCGGTTCATCTCTCCTTCCTCCGTTGGGGTTTTTAGTTGTTATGTTCTTTTGAGGCCCTGAAAGAGCCTCACATACCAGCTCGGGGCACCGTTGAATTGACGACACATTATGTGTCTCAGCTGCAGATGCTGTTTTGGTAGTACTCCTTCTCGTCTATTTCCCGAGCTTCCCGGCAGATGCTGCAGCCGCAGCAGCCGCCGGATTGGGCTTTCATGGTCCGGTACAGGCGAAAAGCAAGATATCCTGCAGTTGCAGCACATATGAGAATAAGAAGAGCGGTCTGCATCAGCGCCTCCACCAAAAAGCCATAATAAAGAATGCTCGAACGCTGTTAGAAATACCTAATAGAGGCCGCAAAAAAATTTTGCAGCCTCGGATTTGCTTAGTCCATGTCCCGGGCCTGAACCCACATCACAGCATCCTGGGAGAGCTCCTTGCCCTTATACTCGGTCTCCGGACCGGTACCCAGGGCGCAAAAACCCCACCAACCTTCCTTCGGAATTCCGTAAGTGAACTCCCCGTGCTCGTCGGTTTTGATGGTCTGAGTTACAAAGGCATCCTGGGGCGCTTGGGCCTTGGCTTCTTCGGCAAAGGCGTTTTTGTCCAGCAGCGGCTCATGATTTAGGTACTCAACTTCAACCTCGGCATGAGGCACCGGCTTGCCGTCACTTTTGACCACGCCTCGAAAGACGTTCCCAGTCCACAGGGCATAAGGCTTATCCAAAGGCACGATTTCAGTGGGCAAGCCGATCTCCCGGTCCCAGTCCGTGGGAAGGCCGGAGGTATTGACCACGACTTTAGTTATTTGCTGGATGTAGACTTCTTCCTTGTCCTCATAATACGGTCCAGGGGTGAGGCAAAAGATATTGTCCCCCATGCCCCGCAAGCGGTAGGTAGCCTCATAGGCCTTGCCCGTGTTGGACAGACTTTCCCAGGTGATGGGCTTGAGGGAGTCCATCAAGTCAGTTTTTCGTCCCTTGCGGACTACAAAGAACTCTTCAGGCTTTTGCATATCCATGGTGTGCCCGGCCTCAAAGGGGTGGGTAAAGAAGAGCTTCAGCTCAATGGGACCCCCTTTGTCCAGAGCTGATTCTGGGGTGTAGATGGTCTGAAAATGGGCCTGGGCCGGCAGTGCTATCCAGAACAGAGTTCCCAGGGCAGCAGCAAAAGCAAGCAACCTTTTCATTTGAAAATCTCCTGTTGCAGTTATCAGTTAATAGTTAACAGTTATCAGTCATAAGAGGGCGAATAATTATTCGCCCTCTTTGAGTATCCTGATTTGTTCATATGTGTCCTTTGGTTGATAGTCAGGGTATGACTGCTAATAAATCTCGCTTCCTTTGGTCTTTACCTTGTGTCCCTTGCCTGCATCCATAATCACAGTGTACTCGCCATCAGGCTTGTCAAAGGTGAACTCTGAGTTGTCGTTCATTTCTCCGGACTCGATTTTTTCTCCGTTTTTTTCCACATGGATTGCCACACCAGCGGCGCTGCCACCGTCGGAAAAGCCGCCCTCGCAGGTGATGGTCCCGTCTCCATTGTCCCAGCAGGAGCACAGCGGGGTGTGCGCCAGGGCTGCGGTGGCTGTAAAGACGAACAAAGCTGCGGGCAAAATGGTCAAATAAAGTTTGCGCATAACGAACCTCCAGAGATGTTGGTTTGTAGGTTGATATCCAGATGGCCATAAGAGGGCGAAATGTAATTCGCCCCTACGGCCTCCTTTCTTTTTTCTCTGTCTTCTGACCTCTGCCTTCTGACCGCTGACCTCTGTCATCTGTTCTCTTGCAAACGCTTCGCATGAGGCATAAGCCCCAGCCCGATAGTGATCAGGACCATGAGGGCGTAGAAGCCGAACATGGCCTGCAGACCGCTCAGACCCAGGGCCTGTCCGCCGGAAAAGACCAGAACAGCCACCCCGATGCCCAGGCTGATCTGATAAGCTAGGGAAAAGAGCATCCACTTGGTGGACAAAGTCTGGATTTTTATCCCGATCAATGTGGCTAGACAGGGCGGATAAAGGGCCATGAACAGGATCAGGGCCAGGGCGTGCAGGGGGGTGTAGCCCTGTTCCTGTTCTTTCATCCTGGATTCCAGACTGCCGGAGCTGTCCTCATCCTGCTGGTAAATGGCCCCCAGAGTTGCCACCAGGGACTCCTTGGCCGCCAGGGCGCTCAAAAGGGAGACATTGATCCGCCAGTTAAACCCTGCCCACTGAGTGACAGGTTCCATGGCCCGGCCGATGTGGCCCAGGAAGCTGGCATTTATCTGCTGGGAACGGATTTCCCGCCGCAGGTTCTTGCGCTCCCGGTCCAGGGCCTGCAGGCTCCGTCCGGCCTCTCTGGCTTCAGCCGGCTTTTTGCCCAGCTTGACTATCTGGAAGGAGTCCGAATTCTTGGCTTCAAATTTCTGGTTGAGCTGTTTCACTTCCTTCCGGCTGCCGACCTGCTTGCGGGCCTGCTTGTACTCATCCTGGAAGCGGAGCAGGCTCATCACAGACGCTTGATCCGGAAACTGTCCCGCATATGGGGTGTCCTCCAGCGCTTGTCGAAAATCAGCCACCGCCTCATTGCCCTGCTGCTCAAACTCGACCTGCTGCTCATCGCTTAAGCCTGGAAAGCGCAACAGGACAAAGACAATGACCGCCACAGCAGCCACAATGGTCACAATCTTGCGTACAAAGAGCCAGGTCCGCTCCAGGGCACGACCCAGGACGCCCTTCACCGTCGGCAGGTGATAGCTGGGCATTTCCATGATAAACGGCGCGGTTTCCCGATTTTTGAGCACGGTCATGCTCAGGATCTTGGCCACCGGCAGGGCCATGAACAGAGTGATGGTGGAGATAAAGAACATGGCCAGGCCCTTGTGTCCCGGGAAGTAGGCGTTGATTAGCAGGATGTACAGGGGGAGCTTGGCCATGCAGTTGAGCATGGGGATGATCAAAATGGTGGCCAGCCTGGCCCGGTCGTCCGGAATGCCTTTGGTGGACATGACCGCCGGGACCGCACACCCGCCCACATAGACTCCGCCCAGGACCATGGGCAGGGTGGATTGCCCGTGCAGGCCGAAGCGCTTGAACAGGCGGTCCATGAGAAAGGCCATTCTGGGCATGTAGCCAACATCCTCCAAAAAGGCGATCAGGGCAAAGAGAATCAGGAAGATGGGGATGTAGTTCAAAAGGGCATTCACACTGTCCATGAACCACAGGCCCAGGCTGCGGAGCACGGGATCAAACAGAAATCCTGGCTGGGGCAGGACAGAGGCCACCAGGCCCTTGATCCATTCCAGGACGGGCCAGGTGTAGTCGGTCACCTTGTAGCCCTGGACAATGGACAGCTGATACAAAAGATAGATGACCACCACCAGGATGATCGGCCCCAGGAGCTTATGACAGACAATGCTGTCGATGCGGTCCGTAAGCCTGGCCAGCCTGGTGCTCTGGGCTGAACTTATTGCGTCGTGGATTTCTTTGGCCCGGTTATAGCGGCACAGCCCTGTATGCTGCTGCACAGACTGACCATGGGTCTGGGCAAACTCCCGGCTCCTGGATTCGGCCTCGGACAGAAGCTCCTGGGCCTGACCAGCATGCTCTTCCAGCCAGTCCCTAGCCTGGGTGTCTGCCTCCAGAAGCTTGACTGCCAGCCAGCGGGACGTGGCCGGAGAAGCGATATTGAACTGCTCCAGGCTGGAGCGAAGAGCCAGGATGTCCTTTTCCAGGGGGCCATAGTCCACTGGGTTTGCTGCAATAGATCCTTTTCCCTGCATGCTCTGGTGGATAGCCTCCTGCAGTTCATGCTTGCCCTGCCCGGAAGAACCTACGGTAGGGATGACCGGAACCTGGAGGATGCTTTCCAGGGCTGAAAGATCGAGCTGTATGTTGGCCCGCCTGGCCACGTCCATTTTGTTCATTGCAGCCAGAACCGGTCGGCCCATTTCCATGACCTGCAGCAGAAAGGCCAGATGCCTGGTCAGATTGGAGGCGTCCACCACACCGACCACCAGATCCGGTTCCTGGGAAAAGAGAAAATCCCGGGTCACTCGTTCTTCCAGGGAATAGGAGGTCAGGGCGTAGGTCCCGGGAAGATCGACGACTTCATAGCTCTGGCTGTGAACCGTGAAGATGCCGGTCTTTTTCTCCACCGTGACTCCGGGATAGTTGGCCACGTGCTGACGGGCTCCGGTGAGCATGTTGAACACTGTGGACTTGCCGCAGTTGGGCTGACCGGCCAGGGCGACCACCGCACGCTTGGATTTCATGCCCGGACCTCCACCTGGGCGGCCTCCTCCCGACGCAGGCTGACCAGGGTGTTGCCCACCTCTATCTCAACCGGGTCTTTAAGCGGGGCATTGCGCAGGACAGTGACTTTTTGCCCTGGGAGCAGACCAAGATCAAAAAGACGCTGTCCCAGGCCGCTGGCAGCTGATATTGCGGTAATGGTGCAGCTGTTGCCGGGCAGGATGTGTTTTAAGGTCGTAGACATCTCGTTGTTTCTCCAGGTTTATTGCCTTTTTTCAGCTGAGCGGCCCAGGTAGTGGGCACTTTGCCAGGACCCGTGATCCGTATGTATATTTAACCAACAAATATTAGATACGTCTAACATGCAAGGCATAAAAAAAGGCAATTTGAATTACCTTTGAAAGTCGGTTCTGCCCTGAGCGTGGGTCAAAATAGTTTGGCAAGAAAAAAATGCACCCCAAACTTTTGCCTGCTCTGCTGTTTTTTCCTGCTCATATCGAATGCCTGTCAGGTGCAGACACAGCCCCATATATGCCTGGCCATGACCCGGCCCAGGCCGATGCGCGAACCCTGCACCGAAATCACTGCCGGCCCGCGGCCGGAATTGCTGATCACTGTCAGAATAACCCCGGGTACAAGGCCCATCCCGTACAGCTTGCAGCACAGCCCATGGCCCTCGCTGACCCGGGCGATGCGAAAGATCTGGCCGGGGCGGACTTGATCCAAGCACTTTTCTTCTTCATCTGCCCCGTTTTGGGGTGAGGGAGCCGAAAGCCCGCAACACGCTGCTCGACGCAGAATCGATCGCCATCCGCCGGGGGCATCCCTGGTTTGAAACATTGATGGTCTCCGCAGGTATTGTGAACTGGCTGGTCATCCTCCGGGCAATGCCCAGTCGGTCATGAACTCATGCACCATATATAAAGACAAACAAAACAAAGTTAGCCTTTCCTTTTGCGAAGAAAGACACTATGACTTATTTTTGACACTGTCAAGAAAAAATTTGGCTTGCCAAACATTTTTTTTATGCTCAAAGGCCCAAGGTAGTCTGGTAATGAATGTCCCAGGAGGGAGGCGTTCAAAATTGCCTCACCGCCAGGCAGGGCCCTCCCGGCCTGAAGCTTTGCTGACCTGAGAAGGCAAAGGGTATCGAAATGGGGCTTTTCCGCTAGGCCTCTGGATCGGATACGGACTGGACCTGCCTGACAAACTCACAGGAGAAGTCCTTGCCTCGGGCTCGGCATTTGTTTGGATTTTTGCCTTGCTGCCTGTACTCCTCGAAATAGTCCAGCCATTTGTCTCCAGCCCGGGGACATACCTGGATAAAGTGCATAAAATCGGTCAGGCTGCTCAAGGTCTCTTCGCTCAGGGCGTGCTCCATCTTACAGGCCTCCTGGTCAGCTACCTGGGGATCGATCTTGAGCACATGGGTCAAAAACTGAAGCAAAATCTCATGTCGCCGGCGCATCTCCTGGCCCACCTGGGTCCCAGTCGGGGTCAGCTCCACATACTCGTACTTGCCGTAATGGACAAGTCCCCGGTCCCGCAAGTTCTTGAGCATGCTGGTCACAGTGGGCATTTTCACATTAAGTCGTTTGGCGATATCCTTGACCCGGACAAAGGTTTTCTCCTGCCCGATGTCGAAGATGGTCTCCAGGTAGTCCTCCATGGCCGGGGTTAAGGGCCTTGGATCCGTACTTTCTTCGCTCATCATAGCTGGATCCCATGTATGTTAGATCTATCAAATATCAATTGATATACTTATATTTTTATGCTTCTCATTTGTCAAGATCCTGCATGACCCCTTCAATGTCAGCGCCTGATCCTTTGCTGAGAACACCCCGTTCCCTCCAGCCCAGGTGTTGACCACAGCCCAACAACGATGTATGCAGCCTCATTTGAGTTTCTTAATGCGGATCAGGTTATGAGCAGGTGATTCCGGGCCGGGTGGAGCAGTGGCAGCAATTTTTGGGGCCAATGCTTTATTTGTCTGTGGTCATCTCTTCCGCTTTTCCGTCCGCCTCTTGGTCTATGACTGTTTTGCTCTATTAAGCTTTTAGTCGTTGAGCGTCTTCGGACTGAAGCCGCTTTTTTTATGCATGTTGTCAACCTTTTGTATTTTCAGCCTCAAATCGATCTGGCTACCTGAAAGATGTCCGGAGCCGAGGCTTTGGTCCGCTGGCTGTATTCGGGAGGGCAGGTCATTGGTCCCCTTACGGAATTGGCTGAGGAGGCCGGGCAATGACGGAGGGGCCGGACCTCCCTGAGTTTCATACCTGATCAATACGGCAAATCGATTCCTGCCCTCAGGAGAGGGGCAGATAGAACCCTCCCCCGGACCTGGGCCTGGTGAAACTTCCCCGGACAGCAGTTCGCAGGGTCTGCCCCAAACGATTACAGGCCCGGAGAGCGTCCGTGTTGTCTTCGAAGCGTTGGAACATCTCTTTTCTGACCTGGGTGAAGGCTGCAAACTCATCTTCCGGCCAGTGCAAGGCAGGCATGCTGACCCGGCATGTAGTTCCCAGGCCGCAAGTAAAACAGGGAGGGGTGTCGGACTTGAACAGGGCCATGCCTACAATGCTGCACATCCAGGTCTCCTTGAAATAGCTTGCAATGTCTATTCCGGCCCGCTCCGGCTCCTCCCCGCCCACTGCGATGACCGCCACCGGAAGTCTCCGCAGGGCCGGCTCCTGATGATATAAAGGGAAGAGGCGCTCCAAAAAGGTGTGGGCTATGGCGTTGAATCGTCCATTGTAGTTCACCCTGCCGAAGATCAGGCCCTGGGCGGCCTCCAGTTTGTCATACAAGGAAAGCATGTCGTCCTTTTGAACGCATCGTTTGCTGCGGCCACAGCGCACACATCCCCGGCAGGGCTTTATCTCCAGATCGGCCAGCCTGGTGATTTCGTGCTCCAAACCGCTGGATTTTGCAACAGACTGGATCATTCTCTCCAGATTGCCTCCGGGGATGGGACTGGAATGAAGGCCGAGAATCATGTCTTTCTCCTGGTTCAGCCCTGAGTTTTCAGATCCAGATAAGCTCGGATATCTGCTCCCAGCTCTCGGGCCTCCTGCAGGGTTCAATGTCGCCATCGCTGAGCTTGACGAATTCGGTTTCCAGACCTGTATTTTTTTCATGTTAGCGGAGCATGGGGACAAGAAACATTTTCGCTGTCATGCGCAGTTCCTTGTCTTTAGACTGAAGGCAGATGTCTTTGACCTCCTGCAAAGTTCTTCCGGCTGCAGTCTCATTCCAGAACCAGGTGTTGAAAACCTGGCTGTTTGGAGCCCCTGCACCCGGCCGGGACGAGGCAGCTTCAAAGTAGAATGCCCTCACATCCTGGGCTGCCAAACGCAAGGCGACCCCGGGGGCGAAGTCATTCGGCGGTGCGCTTGGAGATCCGTTGACCAGATAATCTGCAATCAGAGAGGCTGCTGCTTCTGGAGTAAAAGCTGCCAGAGCCGTGCGCCCATGCCTCTCCAAACCAAGGTCGTACCAAGGCCTGAGTTCGGCCAATTCCCTGTGCAGGGCATCGGCCAGTTCTTCCTGCGCGTTCTTGTCCCCAGGGTCAGGAGAAAAGTTGACGGGACAGGCCCAGACAACCGATTCGTCGGATTCGCTCTGGTCACTCTCCGGGGCTTCTTCCGCAAAATACTCAAGAACTGGGCCTTGCTCAGCCTCCAAGAGTTTCAATGCGGCCAGAGCGACCTTGGTCTGAAACTGAGGTTGGTTGGGTGCTCCCAGGGGGCGTCCAAGCTCAAAAGGGACCCACAGCGCCCGGGGAGGCTTGATGATCTCTGTATGCTTGGCGATGAGGCTGATCTGCGTGGTGGGAATGCCGTTATTTTCCAGATAATGGGCCAGCGCGCCCACGGCGCGGGTACAAAAAGGTCAGACAGGGACCAGAAATGCGGCATCCACTTGCTCGCCCCGCAGGAGCTTGGCCAGGTTTTGGGCCGGGCCGGCCATTTGCTCCGGGGCTGTGGCGCCCATGAACGAATAATGGAAGTCGGCAACGCTTCCAATGAACTGCTTCCTGGCCAGCTCGTGCAGACGGTCCAGCGGAAATACCATGTTCCAGTCCTGGACAAATCCGGTCCGGTCAAAGTTGGTCGAGATGTGGGTCATGACCAAATCCTGAGCAGAAGTATGGCTGGGAATGACCCGGTAATCTCCTTCCATGCCGGTAAAAGGCCTATCCCCGCGGCGATGCAGCCCGGCTGTGGACACAAGAGCCACTCTCCGCTTGGACAACTCCGTTCCAGTGGCCCATGGATTTTTGTCGAACGTGGGGCAGGGCAGGTCAGCCAAATGTGAATGCATGGGTTCGGGAATACGATCCAGTCTGGCCATAATTTCCTCCAAATATGTATTGATTATAAAATAGCCTGGATCGGAAGCGGAAGCCTGTCCCGGCCGGAGATTACCTTGCAGGCCAGGCACGTTTCCCGGCTCGGGCGGAGGCTGCATCCGTGACATTGCCTGGCCAGGTCGATGGCCGCCTCGATTTCAAAATGCAGTCTCTGATAGTCCCGAATCTTCTGCTCCAGGATCTCCTTTTCCTGATCCAGATATTCAACGACCTGGGTTGAGGCCTGATCTCCGGTCGAGCCTTTTGCTCTGGCCTGATAGATCTTTTCGATATCCTTGAGGGAGAGCCCGGCTTCCTTGAGCTTGTGGATATAAAAGACAGTATCCACAGCATCAGGGGTGAACAGATAAAATCCCCCAGAACTCCTGTCCGCTGCGTGAATAAATCCCTTCTCCAGATAATAGCGGACAGTCCTTGCGGTGACTCCAGCTCTGGCAGCCACCTCACCAATTTGGAGCAATTGAAGCGTTTCTTGCGTAGTCATGGTCCCACTCAACCATACAATCACGTAATTGTCAATAAGGGAAAGATGTCTTGATTCAGAGAGAGTCCGGCACGAGACAAATCTCGATCTGCAGAATGGCAAGGGCAAGTGAATATGCCTGCCAGGAAGCATTGTTGTCGGCGTAAAAAGAGCATGCTATGACGAGCTCAGACAGGCAGATGATCATTTGCAGAGTGGATAGCACCATGGGCCTGGCCGACCGGGAAGAGTGCAGAGCGCTTGTTCAGGAAGTGCTCCGAGAGATCCTGCCCCAGGAACTGGAGCAGTCCGTCAAAAAGCAGGAGGAGCGGGCTGGGCGGGCTTTGCTCATGGAACGTGTGGTCCGGGTGGAGGAAGCCTAGGGTTCTCTTTGGTCATGGCTTTTAGGGCCTTTTTGAACATGCAAAAACGTCAAGGAAGTCAGCAATATATGAATCTGCAAGCCAAGAAGTCGTTTGCCATGGTGGACTACGAAATCTGTAATCCGGAAAAGTGCGATCCTGAGAATGGTGTATGCGCGGCGGCAAAGGCGTGTACGTATAAGGTGATGAAGCAGATCGACGGGCCATTCGAGCCGCCCATGGTTTTTCAGGACATGTGCATGGGCTGTTGGGAGTGTATTGAGGCCTGTCCGCTGGGGGCGGTTTCTATCCGGGAGACAACCTGATCAGTGCGCAGGTTCGTGTGTGCGCCAGCAGTCCCAGCCCTCAACAAACTTTTGGGAACCGATGAGGACATTGATCGGTGAAGTGGAGTCTTTGACCGTGGTAAACATAGTTTCAGTAAAGTCGCTGTTCTCTACTTCCAGGTTCGTGCCGCTCTGGTCTGAAACCTCGGTTATATGATCACAAAGGCCTTTTGCATTGCCCACATCGATCAGGCCAAAAGGAGTTCTTGATGTGCCCACCTGCAGGGCAACTTCCCCGAACTCGCCCTTGATTCGGTCCAATACCAGGCGACCGCCCGCGGTATTGTTGAACAGCCTGGCCAGGATGCTCCGATACATATCTTGAGCCGTTTCTCCTCTATTCATAGCCTGGGCCAGAAAGGTAAAGGCTCCGTCAAAGATGTCGTTACCGTCTTTTTCCAGCAGCCCGGTGTCCCCCCTTGCTGGCAAGAACCTCCTGCATGCGCTGAACGGCTCTTTAAAGGCTTTTCTATGTTGAACTGTTCAAGATCGTTATAGGCTGAGAAGCTACTGGAGTTGGGATGGCTGGGATCCCTGGTGATGCCAACAGGAACGAAGGATATCTCTGGCCACAAGATGTTTTGATCCGGCCTGAGAATCATAGGCATAGATCAAAATATTGGTGTCCAGGAAGACATCAGCGCTCATGCAGTTCCTCTCGGGAGGCAGGCTTTCCGCCCATCGGAAAGCCCTTGTCCAAGTCTTCAAGGGCGATATGCTTGGCCCTGTCAAAAGCGTCGGCTTCGAGAATCAGCCGGGCCAGCTCATCGCTGAGCAGCCGGCTTACAGAAACGGACCGCTGGGCCGCCAAGACCTTGGCCTGTTGGATCAGGTTCTTTTCCAGGCGTAAAGTGATATTCTGCTTCATATTTGCACCTCGAAAATAACGTGGCTTGTGCATGTAATATACGTGGAATACGTGATGTGTGTACGGTCAAGCAAAGAATGAGAAGATGCCTTCTGCAAATCGTTACTCTTCTGAGGTGTTTTGAAGTAACTGCCCTGATTCCTCCAGACAGAGATGGCAGATTCCGGCCACATTTTTTAGCTCCAAGACAAAAAGGATGCCGGCTCCGGGCTGATCCAGCGCTCCGGCCCGGATGATGGCCTCCTGGACCTGGTTGGTGATATCCTGGGGCACGATGGTCAGGATGATCTCCTTTTCCGGCTCAATGGGGATGCCGAACAGGGTCTTTGTCTCCCGGATGCCGGTTCCCCGGCCGTAGACAACGGTCCCGCCTTCGGCTCCAGCCTCTTTGGAGGCCTTAAGAATACTTTCCGAGGTGTTCTTGTTGACCACGGTAACGATGAGGTCGAACTTATCCCTGTTCATTGCGGGTTCCTTTTCTTTTGGACTTGGTGCTCAAAATCAGTCCCACACTCATGACCGAGAGGATGGGGGCCAGGGCGACCAGGGCGATGAGCCCGAATCCGTCCTGGACCGCGTTTCTGCCTTCCAGGGCATCGGCCAGTCCCAGGGCAATGGCCATGACAAAGGTGACCGTCATGGGGCCGGTGGCCACCCCGCCGGCGTCAAAGGCAATGGAGATAAAGGTCTGCTCGCAAAAGATCATCATGATCAAGGCCAGGAGGTAGCCGGGAATGAGAATGTAATACAAGGAGAAACCGAAAATGATCTTGCCCATGCCCAGGGCGACGAATACTCCGACGCCCAGGGAAAGAGTTACAAGAATTAGCCTTTGCTTCAGGCTTCCTGCCGAGGCCTTTTCCACGTTATAGCTCAGGATGCGTACAGCCGGCTCGGCCACAGTAGCCACAAGGCCGAGGATAAACCCGATGGGGATGACAACCCACAGATGTTCGAATCCGCTTATTATCCTGCCCATGCTTGTCCCCACCTGCATAAACCCGACCTGAACGCCCTGCAGAAACAGGGTCAGTCCGAGCACGGACAAAATAATCCCTTTGAACAAGTTGATCACGTATTGGCGGGGGAGCCTTAAAAAAAGAACCTGAAAGAAAACGAAAAACACAAGAAGCGGACCTATAGCCAGGAGGACCTCGGCCAGGACATGCCTGAAATCAAGAAATTCAAAAATAATATCGATCATGTGTAGAGTATCCCCAGGATCATAACGCTGAGCACCGGGCCGATGGAGGCCAGGCCGATGAGCCCGAAGCCGTCGATGTAGGTGGAACGTCCGCCCAGAACCGCAGTGACGCCCAGACCAAGGGCCAGGATAAAGGGCACAGTGATCGGTCCGGTAGTTACTCCCCCGGCGTCAAAAGACACGGGAACGAAATCCGAAGGAGTGAAAAAGGACAGAATCAGGATCAGGCTGTAGCCGGTGGCCAGGATATAGGCTATGGGCACGTTGAGGACTATGCGCAGCATGGCCAGGGAGACGAAGACGGCTACGCCTAGGGCCACGCAGAAAACAAGGACATACTTGGATACAGCTCCTCCGGATGCTGTGTCCACATAACCGGACAGGACCCAGACATCGGGCTCGGCCATGGTCACTGTCAGGCCCAGGATAAAGGCCGAAAGGAGCAGAAAAGGCAGAGAGCCCCGCTTGGGGAGTTCCGAACCGACGGCCTCGCCCATGGGCAGAAGCCCGATTTT
>JBNJII010000020.1:0-42121 GCA_051749205.1 Thermodesulfobacteriota bacterium
CCATTTGAAATCGGCATGAAATTGACATTGTATAGATGACTAAATACCTTTTCAGCTTTGCCTTCGGCAAATCTGAACTATTTTTGACCCAGAGCGGGCAAAAATAAGAATTTGAACATATACTGCAAATGACAGTTCAACAATATTTTACAGATACTTGATGGTACGGATCACATGGAAATCCCCATTCTCAAAGAAATAGTCGTCATTTTCGGCCTGTCCATCGGGGTCATAATTCTCTGTCACCGACTGCGTATCCCCCCGATCATCGGTTTTCTGCTCACCGGTCTTCTGGCCGGTCCGCACGGACTGGGCCTGGTCCAGGCCACCCACGAAGTGGAAATGTTGGCCGAGATCGGGGTCATTTTGCTCTTGTTCGTTATCGGCCTGGAGATGTCTTTTGACGAGCTTTTGCGCCTGCGCAAGCCGGTCTTTTTAGGCGGCGGGGCGCAGGTCCTGCTGACAATTATCATTGTAGATGCTGCAGCCTTGTTTCTGGGCGCTTCGCCTGGCCAGGCCATTTTTTTCGGTTTTTTGGCCGCCCTGTCCAGTACAGCCATAGTACTTAAGATGCTCAACGAACGAGCGGAGCTCAATGCCCCGCACGGGCGGGTCAGCCTGGGGATTCTCATCTTTCAGGATATCATCGTTGTGCCCATGATGCTCCTTGTTCCTCTGCTGGCCGGACAGTCCGGAAATCTGAGCCAGACCTTGCTCATGCTGGCCGGAAAGGCCCTGATCATAGCCGGGTCCTTATATATATTGGCCAAAAAAGTTTTGCCCTGGATCCTTTTCTGGGTGGTCCGGACCAGAAGCAGAGAGCTTTTTTTGATGACCACTCTGGGGCTGTGCTTTTCCATTGCCTTACTCACTTCAAAATTCGGATTGTCTTTGTCTCTGGGCGCCTTTTTGGCGGGACTGCTCATTTCCGAATCTGAATACAGCCTCAACGCCCTGGAAGGTATCCTCCCCTTCCGGGATGTGTTTACCAGCCTGTTTTTCATCTCCATCGGCATGCTCTTGAATGTCGGCTTCTTTCTGGACCACATCATGATCGTGGCCCTGATTTCAGTCACCGTCCTTGTGGTCAAGGCCTTGATCGCCACTGGTGCCGGCTTGATCATCGGCTATCCTCTCCGGGTGGCGGCCCAAAGCGGTTTGGGCCTGGCCCAGGTAGGAGAGTTCTCCTTTGTCCTGGCTGGAGTGGGCTTAAGCGCTGGGCTTATAGCCGGGGAAGAATATCAGCTTTTTCTGGCGGCAGCGATCCTGACCATGGCTTTGACCCCGCTTTTGATCGCCGCTGCCCCAAAAGTGGCCGCTCATCTGCCCTTGGGGGCTGGACCCCTCTTGCCATATGGCCAGAGGGAGCCAGGGGAGCTGGTAGATCACTTGATCATTGTCGGCTTTGGGATTGGAGGCAGACATTTGGCCCGGGCTGCCCGCATGGCCAATATCAGTTATGTGGTCATAGAGATGAATCCGGACACAGTGCGTCAGGAAAAGACCAAAGGGGAACCCATATTCTATGGGGATGCAGCCCACAATGCGGTTCTGGAGCATGCCGGGGTGCGCAAGGCCCGCATTCTGGCCCTGGTCATCGCCGATCCGGCGGCTATACGGCACATCACTGATACTGCACATCGGCTCAATCCAGGCTTGCATATTGTGGCCAGGACCAGGTTTGTGAGCGAGATCGAACCCCTTCGCGAACTGGGAGCCAGGGAAG
The DNA here is from genome assembly GCA_051749205.1 of Thermodesulfobacteriota bacterium. Classification (GTDB taxonomy): domain Bacteria; phylum Desulfobacterota; class Desulfovibrionia; order Desulfovibrionales; family Desulfothermaceae; genus Desulfovermiculus. The sequence goes on from JBNJII010000020.1 coordinate 1,727, forward strand.
TCATTCCTGAGGAGTTCGAGACCTCGGTGGAGATATTCAACCGGGTTTTAAGCGCCTACCTTGTACCTCGCCGGGATATCGATCGATTCTCTGCTGAGGTCAGGGCTGAAGGGTATGGCCTGTTGCGCCGAATGGAAGGAAGCTGGGAGCCAAGCTGCGATATAAGTAGCGTATGTTCCGGGTTTGATGTGGTGGCCATGAAGCTGGACCCTGGAGCTCAATTGGACGGCAAGAGCCTTCAGGAGGTTGAACTGCGCAAAATGCATGGCCTCAATGTGGTAGCTGTGCAGCGCGAGGGACAGATGGTCCCCAATCCAGATGCAGGATTTCGTCTGCAGGCCAAAGATGTGGTCTATGTGTTCGCTGAACAAGCAAATGTGGTGGATAAAGGGTATTTGTTTTCAGCAAAACAAAAATAAACAATAAGGGGATCTGCATGCAGATCCCCTTATTGTACGTACCGGTTTTGAAAAATGAGTCAAATTTTGCGAACCCGGAAAGAAGCTGGGCGTACACCTTTGTAGGAGACGCTGTTTGGGTTCTGCATCAAGCTTCGTGCGCGTTGGAACAGAAACTCTTTCATGTCTTTTTCACCTTTGGAAAAGGCTTCTGAATAGATAACATTGCTTTGTTGATCCATGAGATCCAATACATAACCCTTCATTTTTTTCCTCCTGTGATCTGTTAAAAGATTTACTATTGTTTAAGGTGCTGATATTAAAAATATACAAAATTAGAGAACATTGCAGTACATGTTTATATCATTTCTGTTGAAAATATTTAAACATTGTTTATGAACAACTGGATATTCTAGTATGTCAACCTGTGGGAGATATGATGGTAAGCAGTATGTTCAAAAATGTCAATGATGCATTTATAATCTGTATTGTGTTTTAAAAAGCAACACGTGGTTTATGTATGCACAAATGTACGTACGAATAGTCGCAATATGATGTGAATTGCAATAATTGAAATATAAAATAGATAGGCTGAAAGGAAATGACCTGAAGAGCGTTCGTGCAGATAGGTGCAAGTATAGGGTTAGGCGGTTGAAACTGCAAACAATTGATTGAAGTAGACACGTATCAATGTTTGATTTTCTTGCTCTTTGATTCTTTGTTTTTCTGTCATCTGGGCCTATACTATCGAAATCCGAAACAATCAGACTATGCCCTCTCAAGGATGAGAAGATGGAGCAGGAAGTTGCCATTGCAGATGCATTCCGGGGTGGATTTTCTCGGCCAGATCAGAATCAGCCCGCATCTCCAAGACATATCGGCATCTCACTGGAGGTGTCTTCCTTGCCCGGTGCTCCGTGTTGCGGTCTGGATGGTGGGGAAAGTCGCGGTGGACGGCGACCACGCGCTTCTCGCTGTCCAGGAAGAAGATATCCAAGTCAAAGTATGTGCGACGCATACTAAAGACGCGGCGTCCAGTGCGGGAATAGACAAAAAGCATGCCCTGGGCGGGACCAAAAGCTTCCGGCCGGACCTCGGACAATCCATGGTACCGTTGGGCGGGAGTTTGGGCTATAAAAACCTGAACGGCTTGTCCTGTGGGTAAAACAAGCTCGGATTGGTTGAGCTGGGCCAATTGACCGGGCCTGTGGGGGGCACGGTGGGTACAATGAAGAGCCGTGACCCCCAAGGCCGCTGCTAAGAGTGCGGTTATCAGGACATGCCAAGGACGCATCACAAGTTGACTTTTATCCCGGCAAAATACATGCGGTCGGGCATGGGAAATCCGTATGTTTCTTCATAGGAGGTGTTGAACAGGTTTTCCACGCCGGCAAATACTTGACTGTGCTTGGTTGCTTGATACTTGCATATGATATTGGCCAGCCAGTAAGAGTCAAGGGTTTGGACATTCATGGGCGATTGAGGATTATTGCGCATCGGTCCTAAGGCCTCTTTGCGCTCACTGACATATTTGAGGTCCAGCTGGGCCTGGAATGGGTTTGCCGGCTTGTAGTGCAGCCCTGTGTTTACCGTGTGTTCCGGAAAACCCAGTCCGGACATAGAGGCATCGGCCAAAATGCCGCCGTCTATGGATTCGTCCTGCCAGTGCCAGTTGGCGTAGCCGAACACATCCCCGATCAATCGTCCTTTTGCGGCCAGCTCCACCCCTTGTATAGTCACCTGATCCAGGTTGTACACCACTCGACTGGAAGGATAGCCGAAGATCCAACGCAGATAATCATCTACTTGCGTGTAGTAGTAGCCGGCTTCCAGCACAGTATCCCCGAAACCAGAGTATTTCAGTCCCACCTCCCATTCATCGGCTTGCTCATAGGACAGATTTTTGCGGGTAAAGTCGTATCCGGCCTGTCCGGGCTGCAGTCCGGCATAGTACCAATAGTGCTTGGGGATGATAGGAAAATTGCTTTGTTTGGCCCAGGAGGCGTGCACTTCAAGGTCCGGCAGTGGGTAATAGAAAAGTCGCAGGCTGGGAGATAGACGGTCGTACTCGTCTTTATCCGGAGTTCCCCCTCCAGGCAAGGGGGTGTGCACATCAGCGGTGTAGGTGTCGTAGCGCAGCCCCAGGACCAAGTCCAGGTCAGCCAAAATGGGGAAGCGGTCTCTGGCAAAGGCGGAATACAGACGTACGGCATCGTTTTGGTCCGGATTCTTGGTCCCGCTGGGCGGGGCATGGAGATAATTTTGATCTGTATATGAATAATCTACCCCACCATAGCCCATGACCTTTCCCTCTACGCCGGCCTTTATCTGGTGGGTATCAAAAGCAGTACCCTCTCCTTTCAGCTTCCAGCCCCAGGTGGTGTTGGGGGGGCAATCTTTTTTGAGAATGAGATCGCCCTCTTGAGTTGGGCCCACATCGGCGCGGGCATAATAGTAATCTGTGCGGTCTTCGTCGTCGTAATAGGCCCTTGCCTGCCAGTCGATGTTTAAAAGTGTTTTTTCTACAACCAGATCCCAGGCCTGGCGCTGTTTGTGGTAATAACTGTCTTCACCAAAGACTTCGCCTTGCAATCCCAGGCTGTTAAAGCCTGCTGCAGTGGCTGGGCTGGGTTTGACTCCCGGACCGACCAGCATATCCCCGATGGAGCGGGGATAATCGCCGTCATAGTCAGGGTTCCCGGGAAGGTTGGACATGGGCATCTCAAACTCCCCATCTTCATAACGCAGACCTAAACGGATGGATCCGCCGCCGGGAAGATAATAATACACAGTGGGGGCTATGCTGGAACGGTCCATTTCACTGTTGCGCAAGTATCCATTGGAAGACAGATATCCAGCGGCCAGTGTATAGCCAAGGCCTGGACTGTGGGGAGAATCCTGGGAAAATGATATCCGGTCGGAGAGAAAGATGCTTGCGTCGTGGGTGGTATAGGACTTGTAGCCGTATTGTCCTTGGGCCTGAAAATCCCGGCTCGGTCGCCGAGGTATGAGGTCAACCATGCCGCCCAAGGTGGAGCCGTACTCCGGGTCGAAGGCACCGCGTTGGATGGCGACTCTGTCTATTCCGGACATGGGCAGCATGCTCCAGTCCACTTGATACCCGCCAAAGACCCCGGCTCCATTGATCGCCCGCCCGTCATAGCCTATTGAGGTCTTTTCACTGTCGAAACCGCGAAGCCGCATGGCCTTGCTCTTGGGGATGCCCAGGCTGCTCCTTTGAAAATCGAAGCCCACCTTGTTGCTGAGGGTTTCTAGGGGAGTGGCGGCAACCGGGGCGGAGCTTTGGCCCGGGTCTGCCTGAGAGCTTCCGGATACAGCCTGGTCGGAGACGACCACTTCTTCCATGGTCATCTCCTGTGCGGGCAGGCTCAGTGGGCATGTCCATCCCAGGAGTTGGACAATGAGCAGGATTTTGAGCCAACGGGGAAGAGGGGGCATAGACATGAGCAACTCCTTGTTTGAATACGGACAAGCAAAAGCCGCTCTTTTCGTGCCACAAAAAATCAAAAAGTGCAATTCCGTGTATGTGAGTTTTACCGACTGTCACGATGACAGCCGAAACAAAGCACAGGTAAGGAAGTGTATGGCGGAGGATGAGTTCAAGGCGGTGATGGGCCGAGGGGCCACGTCATCTTCATAGGCAAGGGACGAATGGAGCAGAGTGTATGGATACAGGGGCTGGGGACCCAGGTCCGGAGATGATGCGTGGGGAGGAAGAGGTCTTACAGCAGCTCCTTCTCCAAGGCCCGGATGCGGCTGCGGGATTCGGTCAGCACTTGGTGGGCCTTTTGCAGGGATACAGCCTGCAAGGAAACACCGGTTCCAGGAACTGCCTGGGCCAATCTGCGCAGATCGCTGCTGATCACTGTGGCCGCCTTGGCATATCCGCCCACGGTTTGTTCTACGAAAAGGACAATGGGCTGTCCGTCTCCCGGGATCTGAATATTGCCCGGCAGGCAGGGTTCAGAAAGTACCCGGCCCGGGGAGTCAAGGACGTGCTCAAGGGCCGGTCCGTCTAGACGCACTCCGCGCCGGTCGGCCCGGGCAGATACGGTGTACCGGCTCTTAAGCAGCGTGGACTGCAGATGATCAAAAAAGTCCTCTTGGGGCCCGGGCAGGCAGCGAAGTGAGATTTCCGGGGGCATTTGGGGGACAAAGCTCGGTGGCACAGCCCGGGGGCCGGGAAATGCTGTCAAAGGTGAAATGCTGATCATATCCCCTTTGTGCAGGGGCCGTCCGAAAAAACCCCCGAGTCCGGAGTCGACTGACGTGGAGCGGCTGCCCATAATGACCGGGACGTCGATGCCGCCGCTGGCGGCCAGATATATGCGGCATCCTTGAACAACCTGCCCGATGCGAAGCACATCCCCAGGTTGGACAGCAAAGGACTGCCAAGGCGGTTTGGATTGAGTGTTGACCTTGATAGTGGCCTTGGCTCCGGTGACAGCAAGGCAAGCCGGGTGCATGACGGCCAGGGTGACGCCGGTGACGGTCATTTCCAAGACAGCGGCGTTTTGCGGGTTGCCTACCAGGAGGTTTCCGGCCCGGACAGCATAGGGATCCAGGGCTCCGGAAAGGGGTACGCCCAGGGACTGCCAGCCGAAGCGTCCCAAATCCTGGACAGTGGTCAATGAACCAGGGTCGAGGACCAGGAGGGTTTCAGGCATGCTCCTGCTCCTGGGCCAAACGGTGAAATTCCTCTTCCGATATGGGCACAAACCTGAGCCGGTCTCCAGGCTGATACAAAGGAACCGGATTCTTGTGCTGGGGCCTTATGAGCTGCACAGGCGTCCGTCCGATGATCTGCCATCCTCCGGGGCCGGCAATGGGGTAGATGCCGGTTTGATTATTGGCGATGCCAACGGAACCAGCCTCCACCTTGGCCCTGGGAGTGTCCAGGCGCGGGGTGTGCAGCCGGGGATCCAGTCCTCCAAGGTAGGGAAACCCGGGGGCAAATCCGATCATATAGATCAGATATTGACCGGCAGTGTGCAAACGGATGACTTCCTCCCGGCTCAACTGGTTGTATTCAGCTACGACCGTCAGGTCCGGCCCGAAGGTCTCGGTGTAGCAAACCGGTATGTCGACAGTCTTTGTGTTTTCGACCTGGGTGGGATGGGCCTGGTCCCAACAGGCAAGGATCTCATTTTGCAAAGAGGCCAAGGTGATCTCTTTCGGATCATAGATAATGAGGAAGGAGGCATAGGCGGCCACCACGTCCAATACTCCCGGAATCGATCTTTCTTGCAACCCGTTGGCCACTATGCGGGTCAGCTGGTTGAGCTCCGGGTCTATGACGGTGCCCAACTCAACGAGCAGACCGCGGTCCCCGGAGAGACGGAAGAGAGGCCGGTGACCAGGATGGCTTGGAAACTGATGGCTGGGTGGCATCAGGTCCTCACAAAGCTGTGTATATGCACACCGTTTTCCTCCAACAGAGACCGGATGCCGGCGGCCAGCAAAACTGCCGCTTGACTGTCTCCGTGCAGGCACAATGTATGGGCCTGCACATCGACCATCTGGCCGTTTGTGGATTGTATCCTCTGGTCCCGGGCCATGCTCAGGGCCCGGGAGGCTACCAGCTCAGGGTCCTGAATCAAGGCCCCTTCCTCGTGTCTGGGGACCAAGGTGCCCTCCGGGGTGTAGCCGCGGTCAGGAAAGGCCTCCCTGGCCACGGTCAGCCCGAGATCTTTTGCGGTCGAAGCGGCCATGTCCCCTCTGGGGCCGGCCAAGGTGACCAGGACCAAGGTCGGGTCGGCCGCGGCCACTGCTTCGGCCACAGCCCGGGCTGTGGACTCGGAGTCCAGGACCATATGATACAGGGCCCCATGCGGTTTGACATGGCCGAGTTCAGCCCCTTGATCACGAGCTATGGCCTGCAAGGCCCCTATCTGATACAAGACATCCTGACGGATTTCTTCTGGAGTGCTTTCCAATCGCCGCCGGCCGAAACCGACAAGGTCAGGCAATCCAGGATGGGCTCCGATGCCGACCTTGTTGCGAATGGTCAGGCCCACGGTCCGGTGCATGACCCGAGGATCTCCGGCATGAAAGCCACAGGCGATGTTGGCGGAGGTGACATAGGGCATGACCTGTTCATCCAGTCCCAGCTCGTAACAGCCGAAACTCTCCCCCAAGTCGCAATTGAGATCTACAGCAGCCAATACCTGTCTCCTTTTTTAGCTCATCATGGTACGCATAATGCGCTGTTGAAAGGTGTGGATATGGGTGGTCAGCAAACGGGTCAGGGTCTTGGCCTGTCTGTTTTGCAAGGCCTGCAACATGGCCTCGTGCTCATGCAAGACGCTCTGGTAGTGGGCATGTAAGGTGTGCTCCGGATCCATATCCTGACTAAAGGACAAAAATGACAGGCGCTTTATCTCTGTCCTTACCCGACCCAAGGCTTGCATAAGATATTCGTTGCGGGTGCATTGGGCCATATAGGCGTGGAAGGTCTCATTGGCTTCCACCAGATCGCGCACTTTGTTTTTTTGGACATGCTCGTTCATCTGAACGTTGGTTCGGCGCATAGATTCGATCTCCCGGGAGCATTCGTTCTTCACCGCCAAGTCGGCCAGACCGCCCTCCAGAAGGTACAGGGCCTCAAAGGCTGCGCGAATGCTTTGCAGGGTGATGGGACGGACAAAATAGCCGCTCTTGGGTCGAGACTCCACAATCATGTCTGCGTGGAGCCGCAAAAGGGCCTCCCGGATTGGAGTCCGGCCCAGCTGCAGATCAGCCATGAGCTGTTTTTCTTCCAATCTTTGTCCGGGAGAGTAGTCCATGTACACGATTCTGCGGGCCAAGTGACCATAGGCTATGTCCACCTGGCACTGGCCGGATGAGTTTGTGGGGGGCATTATGGCTCCGGAACAGATTGAAAAGTTTCAGTATATAATTAATATGATAAAAATATATTTTTTGCGGCCCCGGATGTCAAGTCTGAAGGTATCCATATTCAGCTTTGCCTCCGGCAAATCTGAAATATTTTTTTGCCCCAAAGCGGGCAAAAAAAGTGGAAATTTGCCGGATTGATCAGGTATGAAACTCACGGAGATCCGGTCCTTGCGTCATTCGAGCCCTTGACCGCTTAGGTGGCCTACCTGTATTCTTAAAGGATGAGCAGTAAACACCGCGGCACGATCTTTGCCTTCCATACCTTGCAGCAAGGCGACACACGGTGACGTCATCTACAGGGCTCTCTTCCGGATTTCAGGGAGCGGCTTTGGCCGTTCTGGCCGCATTTCTGTTTTCCTGCCTGAATGTGGTCATCCGCCTCTCCGATCCCTATCTGACGGTGTGGCATATGATATTCGGCCGCAGCCTTTTTGGGGTTGTTTTGCTGTCCTTGACCGCCAGGAGCTTGGGTGTCGGGCTGGCTGGCCACAGAAGATGGGTGCTGGTATTACTGGGGTGCACCGGTACAGCCGGGATTTTGCTGTTGACTGTGGCCTTGTTGCGCATTCCCTTGTTTCAGGCCTTGATTTTGTTTTATACCTATCCGGTGGTGGCGGCCTTGGTTTCCCCCTGGTTGACTCCGGACAGGAACAGCCTCAGAGACTGGGGATGTATTGCCCTGGCTTTTGGAGGCACAGGCCTGACCTTATGGTCAGGCAGAGTCAGCGGACTCGACTTGGATCTGGGGCATATGGCCGGACTTGGGGCCTCCCTGTTTATGGGCTTGACTTTGACTCTGGTCCGCCGGGTGAGTGGGGTGAACAGCCCCCTGACCCCAATTTTTTATATCAGTGTCATCGGCATGGTGGTCAGCCTGTTTCCCATGCTGCATCCCAGTGTAGAATCGGCGGTTCCTGTTTTGGGGCTGGCTTGGCTTATGGCTATTGGCCTGTTCGCTGTTTTGGCCCATATTGCCACCAACAAGGCCTTGGCCTATATCGCCTCGGCCAAGGTGGGCAGCATCAGTATGTTAGAGGTTATTTTTGGGGCGGTTTATGGGTACACCTTGTTTTCAGAAGCCCTGGACTGGACCACTCTTGTGGGTGGGACTTGTATCTTGTTGGCCAGCATTGGATTGGCTCAGAGTGGAGGCCGAATCCCGGTTAGGGAACAAGGGTAAGAGAGAGTGGTGATCTGTCCCTCGAGGAGGCAGGTACACTCAAGAGGGTAAATGCATGCCGGCCATGGAAGATATATTGGCGCACTACGGCTATACAAGCCAAGACCAGGAGTTGCGGGAGCAGTTGGCAGAGATTTTGTTGGCGGTGCAAGATCAGTTTGCTGATGCCTTTTATGAGATGATGGGGGAAAATGCATATACCGCTTCTTTTTTCCCTAGCCAGGAAGCGGTGACCAAGCGTAAAAAGACATTTAAGTATTGGTTGAAGATCATGCTCACTGCCCCCTTTGATCACAGGCTGCACTTGAAATTGGAGCGGATCGGGAAGACGCATGTACGCATAGGGTTGGATGGACATTATGTCAATGCAGCCATGAACTTTGTTCGCCGTTACTGTCAGCAGATTCTCTTCGAGTCAGTTACGAAGAATAAGCGCCTGGATGCCCTGTTGGAGACGCTGGACAAGATTTTAGATATCAGCTTGGATATCATGACCAGTTCGTACCGGGAGGCTGAACTCAAAAAGGTTTTTCTTTCCAAACAGGTAGAGTACTTCATGGTCCGCTGGGCAGAGCGTATCATGCATGGATTAAACCTTATACTCATGGTCGGACTTTTGACCCTGGCGGCTGGAGTGGCGGTTCTGTTGGGCTCAGACGTGTTTTTCGCCATCACCACCAATGTAGAAGAAGGAGTGATCAGAGCCCTTGGATCGTTACTTATCTTGTGGATGATGGTGGAACTCCTGCACGCTCAGGTGGAACAGCTCAAAGGGGGGAAGTTCAATGTCCGCATATTTGTGGATTTGGCTATGGTAGCCTTTATTCGTAAGATCTTTGTCGCCAGCTTAGAAGATAAGGATCCGTGGTCTTTTGGCCTCCTCATCGGTGCTTTGTTGGTTTTAGGGGTGATTTATTTTCTGTTGGGTAAGTCGGAAAAAAGTAGTTTATAAACAGGACAATGCATCGCTTTATGCAATCTGAATCTGGTATGAACCCCCGGGTGGATGAACTGCGCTTACAGCGCATCAAAAAACAGGCCGTGCGCTCCGGTGTATGGGAGGGGATGTGCTTTCGTTTGCGAACTGTTGTCCGCGAAGGAAATGAGAACCCCTTTTTCCCTCTGGTGGCTGTTTGGGCTGACGCTGAAAGCGGAATGATTCTGCACCACGAGCTGGCCAGGCCGGAGAGAGGATCGGGCATCCTGCAGACTGCCTTGATCCAAGCTATGGAGGATGCAGGCACGGTTCCCGATCAGGTGCAGGTGAACGCCGCGGACGCCTTGTATGTCCTCAAACCGGTCACCGGACCTCTAGGCATCGTTCTCACCGAACACGAGGAGTTGCCAGCGGTGCAGACCGCAGTACACTGGCTGCAGTCCTCCATGGTTGGGGAAGATACAGGCAAGAGCAAGACACAGGAGACCGGGCCGGAAAACGATCTCCTGGCCCAACTGGAGAACGCAAACTATGAGCTCCTGGCCCTCTTTGAGACCTGGCTGACAGAGCAAGGCTTGAGCCAGTCCACTCGAGTGCGCCATTTGCAGACCATGGACCTGTTTCTCAACTCCTATCTCATGGACATTGGGCCCATGGCGCCTGATGAAGGCATCTTCAAGCTGGACGATTTCTTTACCCATTGGCTGCCCAAGGCCACTCCCTGGGTCTCATCGTCAGCTGTTCAAGGCATGGTTCCGGGCCTGAAAAAGTTCGCCGTCTGCCTGCATGAGCAGGGTCTTTTGCCCCAGGACGACCTGCAGGATTTTCTGGCCTTGATCAAGGCCAAAAGAAAAGTGTGGGAACGAGCCGGTTGCGCAGATTGAGTGCTCTCTGCTCCTCTACCTGTTGACTCCCGCCGGATACGATTTATACATAAAGAATACGCAAATTGAAATCAAAAACCAAAGACAAGGAGAGTGTATGTCAACGGCCAAGAGTGGAGACCTGGTCAAGGTGCATTACCGGGGAACTCTACAGGACGGGACAGTATTTGACTCCTCGTACGAAGGAGAACCATTGGAATTCACCCTGGGACAGGGACAAATCATTCCCGGATTTGAGCAGGCGGTGGAGGGAATGGCCGCAGGAGATAGCAAGACTGTTGAGGTAGGCCAAGACCAAGGCTATGGCGAGTATGACGAGAACAAGCTGATCAATGTTCAGCGGGCTAATCTTCCGGACAACATTGAGCCGGAAGAGGGTATGGTTCTGCAGGTGAATTCTCAGGATAACGAAGTGTTCTACGTCACGGTTTCCGAAGTCAAAGACGAGGAGGTAGTTTTGGACGGCAACCATCCCTTGGCCGGCAAAGATCTGACCTTTGAGATTGAGATTGTGGACGTTCAAGCAGCCTAAAGATTCTTGAGCCCGGCCTTTGGGGGCCGGGCTCAAGAATCTTTATTTGTGTATAGATAAAGGGTAAAACCCCGATTGCGGGTATAACCGCGGCCGGGGTTTTTTTAGCGGGATTTGGACAGGTTCATCTCTTTGGGGGCAGTGACTGTGACCTGGAGAGGTACGGACAGCTTCTCCCCGGGCTGTATGGTCAGGTCCCAGTACACCGTCTTGTCTTCGCTGTGCAGATCATAGCCAGGCGAGGCCAGTTCGATGTGAATATCTTCGTGTCTGGAGGCCGGCTTGGTTTCCTCCAGTCTGACCTCGACGGAATCGTTTTTGCCGTTTACCAGGTCAAAACGATAGTGCCAGGTCAGCTTTTGTTCATTTTTCAAAATACCTTCTTCGCCTTCCTGCTTACGTTCCATGATCCGCTTTCCGGTCACTTGCGGGTCTGAGCCAAAGGACACTTCTTTTTCTTGCCCGGAAAAGGTGAACCGGTGTTTGCCTATCATCCGCCCCTGGGCCAGAAACATGGCCTCACCTGGCGGTATATTCTGGGCCTTTTGGAGCTCAATATCGGCTTTGAGAAAGGCCTGATGGTCCACAGCTGGGCGGAGGATGCGCTGAAAATCCGCTGGCCATGAATCTTTGGATATATGCACCTGCTGCTTTTGTCCTGGGAATATGGTTTGGACTCCAGTGTCCCAAAGGTCAAAGGTTTCATATTGGCTCCGTTGGGCCTCGGCCTGGTTGGGAGCCTGGGCGGTGCTATAGGCCAGCTCTCGCGTTTTGGTTTGGCCTGCGTCCTGAGAAACCAAGGGCTGAGGCTTTGGTCGGGGCCTTATGATCCAGTCCGGGAGATCAGGCGGGCTCACCCTTTGGTGGATGCGGCCGGTGGAGAGAAAAAGGCGAGCATCTTCCCAGACTATGCCGCTTTTTTGGATAACCGTTGCCTGCCATTGAAACTGGACTTGGTCCTTGTTTGGTTGAGCATCAAGGATGTACTCCGGACGCCACCTCGAGTTGGGCAGGAGATAGGAAACAGTGACCGGTATCTTGTCTTGGGTTTTAAGGTCGGAGCCTGAAAGACGGATGCGGACCTCCAATTGCGAGTCCGGATTGTCGCTGCTCTCCTGGAGCTCTTTTTTCAGGTCTTTGAGCTTGGTTCTCAGGTCCTGTACTTTTTTTTCCTGGTCTGCTTTGTCCCGCATCAAAGAGGGCAGAATCTGGGCCAGGCTGGAGGAAAGATCGTAGAGCTTATCAGTCTGTATGCCCTCCTGGGAAGAGGAGACGGCTTGCACGGCATTTTGCCACAGATCAATCCGGACCGTGATTCCGGATAAAGCAGCCTGCATCTGGTCGCGCTCTTGCTCCAGGTCCTCGATCTTTTTCTGTATCTTTGCGATCCGTTGCTTATTTTGAGCTCGGACCACTTTGTGGCTCAGGCCCATAAGTTTTGCCTCAGTACCTTGTAGGCGCAGAACGCGCAGGCTTTGAGCACTCACAGAGGCCGGAAGGCGCAGGACTGCTTGCCAATTTCCTGAGGGATGTTCTTGAAGCTCAGCCGCCTCGGTTTGGGTCACTTCCGAGCCATCGGGGTAAACAATCACTTGATCTACCCCGGCCTGGGCCGGGAAGGCAGAGAGATGCACAGCAAAGACGAGAATCAGGTAAAGATATTTGCTCATGGGCTGTCTCCTGAGCTTTCACAGGTGGTGATCATATCATGGCCGAGGTCGGGTCCGTGGAAGCAATCTGCTGTGGTGTGAACAGGGGATAACGGACCGGAACCTGGCCGGTCAGGCTTTTTTTCACATCCATGACAGGAACCTCCCGGCGGTGAAAGATGCCAGCGGCCAGGGCGGCTTCGGCGTCGGTCCGGGTGAAGACGTCCAGAAAGTGCTCAGCTTTTCCCGCCCCGCTGGAGGCGATGACCGGGATGGATACGGCCCGGCATACGGCCTGAACCAGCTCCAGATCGAAACCGAGGTTGGTTCCGTCCCGGTCGATACAGTTGAGGAGGATCTCGCCGGCTCCCAGACGTTCGCACTCCCTGGCCAGGGTGATTGCATCCAGATCGCGTCCCTCCCGGCCTCCTTTGACAGTACATTGGTACCAGCAATAGCGTCGGCCGTGGTGGTCGGGAAAAGCGGTCTCTATGACCTGGTGGAGAGCCTGGTCAGGGGAGGAGACATAGACCCGCCGGGGATCAACAGAGATGACCACTGCCTGGTTGCCGTAGACCCGGGAAATACACTCAATGGAGCTATTGCCGCTGGGCCCGTGCTGAAGGCTTTTTTGCACGATATCCACTGCGTCGCTGCCGATGGAGATCTTGTCCGCACCGGAGCGGAAATAGGCCGCAGCCACATCCAAAGCGGAGTGGAACTGTCCGTTTTTATCTGTATAATCCCGGATTCCGCCACCAATGGTCAAAGGAACAAAGACCTGGGCCGACGTCTGCCGCAGGACCTCCAACATAGGCAAATCGGTTAACGGGTGGTCCCGAAAGGCGGTTATGTTTAAGAAGGTGATCTCATCCGCACCTTGGGCATAGTAATCCCGGGCCAGTTCCACCGGCTTGCCCAGATTGCGCACCTGTCCGTTTTCCCGAACATCATACTGATCTCCCTTGGTCACCACCAGATCCCCTTGGTCGTTGGACCGAACGTCGAGACAGGCAATGATTCTCTTGGCCAGCGTGGTTTCCTTGCCCCTGGGCCTCGGCCGGCTGGAGGTTCGGCCTTGAAGGAAGTTTTGTAAGACAGCCAGCCCGATGGGACCGCTTTTTTCCGGATGGAACTGGGTGGCCCAGATACGGCCATATTGAACTGCGCTGACAAACTGTTGGCCATAGTCTGTCGTGGTTAAAACAATGTCTGGGTCAGCAGGGGCCACAAAGTACGAATGCACAAAATAGAAATGCTCGTCACCGCTGAGGCCTGCAAACAGGACAGAATCCTTGTGGGCGAAGACCTGATTCCAACCCATATGGGGAACAGACATATGGGAACGAAATCTCTGCACGCCTCCGGAAAAGATGCCCAGCCCTGGGATGTCCGGGGCCTCTTCGCTACCCTCGAATAATGCTTGCATTCCCAGGCAGATGCCCAAAAAAGGCCTGTCCTGTGTCACATATTGGCGCAGAGGCTGGATATAGCCCTTGGAGGTCAGGATATCCATCATGCTCCCAAAGGCCCCCACGCCGGGAAAGACAAGGGTCTTGGCCCGGAGTATGTCCTCTGGGTCTTGAACCAGGTGTACCGATTCCCCCAGGTGCTCCAGGGCGTTGATGACACTGCGCACATTACCGGCACCGTAATCCAAAAGAGTGATCATGCAGAGCGGATCTCCGTTAAATGGTCAATACTTTTTTGTCTGCCTTCAACCATTCAGTTAAGAACTGTCCGGTGTAAAAGACATTTATGCCCAGATCTTCCAGGGTCTGCACATATCCCAACTTTTCTGCACAGCGCTTGCAAGCGATGACCTCCACTCCGGGTTCCATGACCTGTTCGATCATGCCCTGACATCGTTCATTCGTGGCCAAGAGGCGGCTGGCTCCCCCCCAAATGAGCAGAGTCACTCGGTCCCACCAATTGTTCAGCTTGGCGTTGCGGGCATACATAAAAACCATATTTTCAGCGGTATCCTCATCCGGGGAAGCCCACAGGATGAGCAGTTCCTTGCTTTCTGCATTCATGTTTATTCCTCCCTGGTTGTGGTCTTCCTTTATTCTCTTGATGTGTCCATACTAGCAGGAGAAACCGGAAAACAAAAGCGGGTCCGGCCTGGGATTGACTCCCGGGAGGTGAGCAGGTAAGATTTTTTAGTGCCACAAATTGCTATATCGTGACAGCTTGTGATTAAATCTTTGAGCGGCGTATGCAGTGGAAAAACGAGTCAGGGCCCATAGGATGGGGAAATACGGTGATGCGATTAGGACACATGAGCATGTGCTGCCTGGTAATGGTTTTGGGTCTGTATGTCTGTTCAGGACAGGCCGGAACTATCGAAGATATGGATAAACGTACGGTCAGTGTGCCGGATAATGTGCAATCGGTCTACTGCTCAGGGGCCGGATGTCTGCGCCTGTTGACCTATCTACAGGCCCAAGACAAGGTTGTGGCCGTGGATGAGCTGGAAAAACGGGAGCAATCCTTGGAAGCCAGGCCGTATGCCTTGGCCAATCCAGGTCTCAAAGACCTTCCGCTGGGGGGTGGTTTTCGGGGACGGGACAACCCCGAGCTTTTGCTCAGCTTGGATCCCCAACCAGAGGTCATTTTCAAGACCTTTCCCCGCATGGGCATGGATGCGGACACCTTGCAGAAAAAAACCGGTATTCCGGTGGTCGCCTTGCACTACGGAGACTTGGGAGCCAACAGAGAGCTTGTCTATGAAGCCCTTCAGCTTATGGGCAGGGTGCTGGGGTGCACCTCCCGGGCCGAAGAAGTGATCTCCTTTTTTGATGCCCATATCCAAGAGCTTGCCAAGAGATGTGCACGAATTCCTGAGTCGGATCAGCCGACAGTGTTCGTGGGCGGCGTAGCCTTTAAAGGTCCTCACGGATTTCAATCCACAGAGCCCGGATATCCGGCCTTTGAGTTCATTCCAGCCGTGAACCTGGCCGCCAGGTCCAGCCCTACCGGATCAGAGCTTCGGCACTCCATTGTAGCCAAGGAGCAGATCATGATGTGGGACCCGGAGGTCTTGTTTTTGGATCTGGCTACCTTGCAGATGGGGGAAGAAGCCGGAGGACTGCATGAATTGCGTAACGATCCGGCATACAGGGCTCTCAGCGCTGTTCGCAAGGGGCGGGTATACGGCCTTTTGCCCTATAATTGGTATGCGACCAACTTTGGTTCGGTTCTGGCCAATGCCTATTTTATCGGGTCGGTTTTGTATCCGCAACGATTTGCAGATGTTAAGGTCACAAAGCAAGCCGAAGATATATTTTCCTTTTTGGTCCAGGACCAGGTTTTTGCGGACTTGGATCAAGAGCTGCGGGGTATGGTCTTTGATCCGGTCCGGGTAGAGTAGTATGCACTTTGATGACGGTGAAATCCCGCAGGAGTATACGCGCTATATCGGGCGTAAAATCCTGTTTATAGCTGTTTTGGCCGCAGCTTTGATCCTTGGTTTGATCTTGGCTGTTTCCCTGGGGTCGGCGGTTATACCTTGGCCGGATGTTGTCAAATCCTTGCTGCGCATGTCCACGGAGCATCGGTTTGAGATCATTATCTGGAATATACGCCTTCCTCAGGCCCTGACCGCTATTGTGGCCGGAGCGGGGCTGTCCGTGGCCGGAGCGGCCATGCAGTGTATTTTACGTAACCCCCTCGGCTCGCCATTCACCTTGGGCATTTCCCATGCCGCGGCTTTTGGGGCGGCTTTTTCCGTTATGCTCGTGGGCGCAAGCCTTTTTTCCGGAGATCAGGGCCAAGCCGCCTCTGTGGTCAGCCCTGTTTTGACCACCTCCTCGGCCTTTGTGTTCAGTCTGTCCGCAGCCGGGGTGATCATCGCCATATCCAGGCTGCGAGGGGCCACACCGGAAGTCATGGTCCTGACCGGCGTGGCCCTGGGGGCCTTGTTCACGGCCGGGACCATGTTTTTGCAGTTTTTTGCCGACGACCAGGAGCTTGCGGCCATGGTCTTCTGGACATTTGGAGATACCGGCCGGGCTGATTGGGGAGAGCTGGGCCTTTTAGCCACAGTCTGCGCCCTTTCCTTTGTCTTTTTTTCCGTCCAGGCCTGGAGCTACAATGCCATCGATGCCGGGGACGAGACAGCCAAAGGCCTGGGGGTCAGAGTGGAGCGTGTACGCATGCTGGGCATGCTGGTCGCCTCTCTGCTTACAGCGGTGATTATAGCCTTTTTAGGGATCATCGGCTTTGTCGGCCTGGTGGTGCCGCACATGGTCAGACGGCTTATAGGCAGCGACCATAGATTTCTGTTGCCGGCCTCTATACTGGGAGGTGGACTTCTCTTGGTTGTGTCCGATACTGTGGCCCGATTGATCATTGCTCCCCATGTCTTGCCGGTCTCCGTGTTGACCTCTTTTTTGGGGGCCCCGGTGTTTATTGTTTTGATCATCCGCGGGAGAAGCAGATGATATTGCAGGTGCAAGGAGTTCGTTTTGCATACAACAGCCATCCGGTACTGGACAAAGTGAGCTTTGATGTCCGGCCCGGGGAGCTGGTGGCCATTTTGGGGCCCAACGGAGTGGGCAAGACTACCTTGCTCAAGTGCCTAAACGGCATCATGCGGCCTCAGCAAGGTGCGGTCCTGGTTCAAAACAAGGATGTCTGCAGGCTCAAGCCCTTGCAAGTGGCCAAAAGCATCGGCTATGTGGCCCAAAAGAGTGAAGCCTCCAGGTTGACTGTGTTCGACGCTGTGCTCATGGGCCGCAAGCCCTATGTCCGCTGGGCGGTTTCTGAACAAGATTTGAGCGTGGTCAATGCGGCCTTGAAGCGCCTGGACCTGGAGCGTCTGTCTCTGCGATTTATCGATCAGCTCAGCGGCGGAGAACTGCAGAAAGTATCTTTGGCCCGGGCTTTGGTTCAGGAACCCAGCCTTTTGCTCTTGGACGAGCCTACCAGCTCCCTGGACCTGAAAAATCAGATGGAGATTCTGGGCATTATCCGACGGGTGGTCAGTGAACATCGGGTCGCAGCAGTGATGACCATGCATGATCTCAACTCTGCACTGCGTTTTGCAGACAGCGTCCTGCTGCTCAAAGACGGGGCCGTGTATTTCGCCGGGCCGGTTTGCCAGGTTAGCGGAGATATGGTGGAAGCAGTCTATGGCCTGCCTGTGCAGATCCATACCTTCAACGGCCATCCATTGGTGGTGCCCAAAGCTGCGTAGGGGGACTGGCCTGACGTGAGCACTTATTGGTGCCCTGGGCAGAGCTAGGGAATGTCTTCCGGGTCGGAGTAGGTGCTGGGTATCTCGCTGTCTTCGCATCCGGAGAGGGCATAGGCGGAAATGCTTCCATCCAGCCGCAGGTAGCCGTGGAACCCGGAGGGACCAACCCGCTTCCACAAGGCCCTTTCGTGTGAGTTCAGCTCCCGCAAGGGGCCCTCCCGCATGTCTTGGAACCAACACAGGACGCCTTGGGAATCATACCGGGCAAAGGCAGGGGGGAAAAACCTCTTGTCCGAGTATATCAACGCCCGCTGGCCTTTCTCAATAGCCTCAATCTCCTCTAGATCGGACCTGTCCGCAAGATTGAGCTCATGCCCCCACTTGACCTTATTGATAATGGATAAAAGGCGGTACAGCTCGTTTGCCCGCAGGCGGGCTGCTGTTTCTTGCCCGGTGCCGGAAAAATGACCTTTGAGCCTGGCCTGGAGGTCCAATACCCGGGCCTTGAAGCCACTCATTGTTCCTCCTTGCGAGAGTTGATTTCTTTGGAGGCGGCCTCTGGCAGAGGGACAGGATCCTGTGCAGGAGGAGGGGGCCTTTTTTTCCAAAAAAAGAGACGACGCCATAAGCCCCGCAGACCACGCCAGATCTTGGGCACAAGCCAGATACAGGCGGCCAGGAAAAGGGCCAAAAGGATCAGAAAGGCCACGGGATGGTTGATCGCGGTCCATACCCCGGCTATCACAGCAGCGTCCTCGGTGAGGGATATGGCCGAGTTGGTGACCGGTTCTGGAGATGTATTGACCATGACCCGGCTGGAGGCCTTGGTCAGATGGGTGCCTGTGGCCAAACCGCCTCCAACAAGGGCTGCCGCTACCTGGGCTGCCGGTCCGATTTCCATGCTGGCTGCAGCAGCCAGTATGGCGGCTGCTGGAATGCGCACAAAGCTGTGGATCACGTCCCAGCCGGTATCTATGCCTGGGACCTTATCGGCGAAAAATTCGACAAAGTACATCAGTCCGGCAGCCGAGATGACCATGGGGTGGGTGAGGATTTCCAAGCCCGGGGGCAGGTCGGCATGGCCCGTCGCTCCAAGCAAACCTAAAGTAAGCATGGCCGCGTACAGATTAATGCCGCTGGCCCAGGAGACTCCCAGGGTCAAAGCAATGATGTGCACCAGGCTTTGGGCGTGCTCCATGATCAGGTTTCCACGAGTCTGTCCATACGTTCTTTGAGATGTTTGAGCAGGATCATGCCGGCCTGGGTGGGGTCTTGCTCAGAGCACAGTTTCTTAAGGCCCTCTGTTTCGGTTTCGTCTTCCTGGGGCTCCAAGAGAGACAGAACCAAAGATGGCTTGTCCTTTATCATGTGCACCACTTCGTGCAAATTGTGAGCGGCGTCTGCGTCCAGCTCTTCTTTTTTGATGTGCAGGGCCCAGAGCATAAGCTCCGGGGCCCCTATAGTGCCTTGGTCGACTGTTTGGCCCGCTTTTTCCAGCAGACTGCGGCAATGAGCATGTATGGGCCGCTCTCTGACTTTGGCCAGCTGGCGCAGGGAAAGAAGTGAAGAATGCATGTGATCTCCCGGATATTCGTCAAAGGCGTCAGATGACAGGGCCAAAAGCGGCCCGAGGCCGCACCTCTAATCGTCGAAGTCTCCAGCCGGTCCCTTGTCTGCGCTCAGAGTCTTGGCTCGTTCGATAATACGTTCCTGAGTCCAGTCGGCAGGATCCTCTATACGCTCGGCCTTGGGACCGGGATCGGGCGCGTTGGCCTGTACAATATCTTCCATGACCAAGGGGGCTGTATCCTGGGCGTTGAATACGTCCGTGAGCAACCATTTGCAAAAATCGGCCACTGCTTCGATCATCCGGTCTCTGATTTCCTTGGGCTGGCCCAAGAGCTTGTTTTCAAAGGGCAAATTGAGCTTTTTGAAGTCTCCGCCTTTCAGGCCTTTTTCTGCGGCATAGGCGGTTATTTCTTGCCACAGCTCATCGCTCATCCCTTGTCCGGGCTCCTTTATGAAATTGCCCTGTTCATCCTGGATGGCATTGCCGTAGTCGTTGACTTTGACCCCCCAAGAGATCATCTGCAAGGCGGTAGCCACGTTGGCCTTGGTTGTCCGTGTCTTTTCCGCGATTTCTTTGAGGTGTTGGGAGCTGTTGCCGGAGGTTCCGTGCTGGGCTCCGGAGACCCGGTATGGGGACAAGGCGTCATGGATGCGCCTGGTCAGATTGACATCGATGTCGTCGCCGGTGGCCTCCAGGCCATGGGTGGAGCCGTTGTTCAAGGCGATCCAGTCCGGAAAGATATTGTGGGCATTGAGGCCGCGGATGAGAAAAAGGGCTTCTTCTGCTGTGGACAGGCCGGCCTTGCCCTTGATCTCCCCAACCTCGGTCTCCATTCCGGACCAGTCTGGAACCAGAGGATTGAGTTCGATACTGGCCAGAAGATTTTGATCGTCAGGCATATGGGAGGCATCAATGGCGATGGAGGTGATCCCGGACTCAAACAAGGTAGGGATCTCCACTTTGGCGGAAGCTATATCCTCTTCCTTTTTGATGCCGTAATGGTCGGCATGCACGGCAACGGGCACGGTTATACCCAGCTCATTGCAGGCTGCGTCTACTTGCCTGGCTATATTCCACAGGCTCACCGGGCAATAGGCATTGGCTCCGCCCTCGCTTTTGGCGATTTCTATGATCAGGCAGGCATTGGCCCGCTGAGCCCCAAGCAGGGCTCCTTTGAGCACAAAGCTGTTTCTGGCGTTTGCAGCCAGGCAAATAGCCTGTCCCTTGCGCAACATGGCCCGATCGATGTACTTTCCGCTGACCAAAAGGGCCTTGGAATTGGGAAACAGAGTGCGTACATTCGGGGGGCGGCCGACTTGGAGGCATTTATTGAAGTCAGCCTCATTGATCCGAGTTGAAGACATACCACATACCTCCGATGAAGTGTATTGGATTGAGTACATTGATGAATCTGTGTATACCAAAACCTATACCTGAAAACAGGTTGGGCGTCCATATCCTGGATGTCAAGCCTGAAAAAAAACCGGGGGTTTTCCCCACTCCTTGACGCCGGCTTATGGGTGCTTACACAGGTTGTTTAAGTCAGATATATTCCTTGTCAATTGTGTCCGGGCATTCAACTGGGGAGAGGAGGAGCCATGCCCATCTATGAGTTTTACTGCGCCGACTGTCATATGCTATTCAATTTTTTCAGTCCTCGGGTGAATACCAGCTCGCGCCCGGATTGTCCGCGTTGCGGACGGCCGGAACTGGAACGCAGGGCCTCGGTGTTTTCCATTGCCACTCATCGGCCCGGTGATGAGGAAGAGGGTATGCCGGATATAGATGAGTCCAAAATGGAACAGGCCATGCAAATGATGGCCCGGGAGGCCCAGGGCATGGATGAGAATGACCCCCGGCAAGCCGCCCGGATGATGAAGAAGCTGTGTGCTGCGACAGGCCTGGATATGGGTCCAGGAATGCAGGAGGCCATCGGGCGTCTGGAGGCCGGGGAGGACCCGGATCAGATCGAGGCTGAGCTCGGGGATGTCCTGGAGAGCGACGATCTGTTCACTATGGTCAGGCGGGGGGGACATACGCAGCGCCCTTTACGCACTGACGAGACCATTTACGACCTGTAGAGGAAGACGAGAGCCTGTGCGTACTCCATTTACTCCCAATCCCGCCCATCCGTTTCAACTGGTCAAGTTTCTGTCCTGGAGTTCATTGCTGCTCATCTTTTGCGCATGCCTGTTTATGGTCGTGGTCATCGGCAACTACGCTGAGCAGTCGGTCATAGCCAAAGACAAGGAGTTCTCCCGATTACTGGCTGAAAACTTGAATCATCAAATATATCAAAGGTTCACCTTGCCTACTGTCTTGGGGTTCGGCAAAGTGGAACTTAAGAACAAGGCTCAGTATGAACGTCTGGATCAAATCATCGATTATACCATCCATGGATTTAAGATCCTCAAGCTGCGGATTTACGATGTAAAAGGCCGGGTTTCCTATGCCGAAGATAAGGATCTGCTGGGGACCCAGGTCCTGGAGCCTGAAGACATACAGCCGGCCCTGCAGGGCAAGACAACACACATGGTTCAAAACACCTCCCGCTCGTGGTGGTCTTTTATGCAGTATGATCTTCCTGCCCAGAGCTTTGTGCTCAAGACTACCTTCCCGTTGCGGACAGAGCAAAGCCTGTCTCCGGCCCACCAGGGGGTTATAATCGGTGTTTTGCAGTTTACCCAAGACATTACCGATGACTATGAAAAGATCAAATCCTTTCAAGCCCTGGTCACCCTGGTCGTTTTGATCTCGGCCATGATCCTGTTCGCTCTCTTGTATATGATCATACGCCGGGCCGACCGGCTCATCGCCGAACGTATTCAAGAGAAGGAGCGATTGGAGAGAGAACTGCATCAAAATGAGAAGCTGGCCAGCATGGGGCGCATGCTGGCCAGTATAGCCCATGAGATACGCAATCCCTTGGGGATTATCCAGAGCAGCTCAGAGCTGTTGGCCAAACGTTCGGCAAAGGCCAATGACGTCGGGCACAAGCTGGCCCAGGCCATATTTGACGAATCAAGACGACTCAGCAGAACAGTGAATGACTTTTTGGATTATGCCCGGCCCAAAGAACCTAAGATGGTTTCTGTGTCTTTGCAGAACATAGTGGGCCAGGCAGTCAAGTTCCTGGACCATGAACTGGACAAGAACCAGATCCAGATCAATTGGGATATCCCGGAAACAGCCCAGGTGAACGGGGATAAGGACCTTTTGTACCGGGCGATATACAATCTGTTGGCCAACGCTTGTCAGGCCATGTCCCAAGCGGGCCGGATAGATGTGCATTGGGACGCCGAACGATCCGCTTTGATCATTGACGATCAAGGACCAGGCTTTGAGGCGGATATGGACAAAAAATATGTAGAGCCTTTTTTCACCACCAAAGACAGTGGAACCGGCTTAGGGCTGGCCATTGTTTCCACTATCATTACCAACCACCGGGCCGTTATGCATCTGGATAAAAACCCTGAAGGCGGAGGGCGGGTGGAAATTGTCTTTTCGGAAAATGCCAAGGGTAGATAAACACTGCAAAGGCAGGATCATAGGACGGGGAAGGGCCGTTCACACCGGAGAGGCCCTCGGGTCTTATCTGACAAGGAGAAAAAGCAGCTATGCCTGCACATATATTGGTTATCGACGATGAACAGAACTACTTGCTCCTTTTGGACACCCTCCTCGCTGATGAGGGCTACAGCGTGACCACTTTGCAGGATCCGGAGTTGGCTCTGGAGTACCTGGTGGAATCGGATGTGGATGTGGTCATAACGGATATGAAGATGCCCAAAGTCAGCGGACAGGATGTCCTGGAGCATATCAGGAAAAATTATCCGCACATCCCGGTTTTGATCATGACCGCCTACGGGAGCATTGACGGCGCGGTTCAGGCAATGCGCTGCGGGGCCTTTGACTATATCGCCAAGCCTTTTTCCAATGATGAGCTTTTGCTCTCTGTGCACAAGGCGGTGAAGATGAGCGAGGCGGAACAACAAAACCGTCTTTTGCGGCAAAGCCTGCAAGACAGGCACGGAACCCACAATATCATCGGCCGCAGCCAGGGAGTGCGCCAGATACTGGACCTAGTGGCCCGGGTTGCTCCGAGCACAAGCAATGTGCTGATCACCGGGGAATCCGGGACAGGCAAGGAGCTTATCGCCAAGGCCCTGCATTACGCCTCCAACCGCAAGGACGGTCCGTTTATCTCCGTGAACTGTATGGCCTTGAACCCCGGAGTGATGGAGAGTGAGCTCTTTGGACACGAAAAGGGGTCATTCACCGGAGCCACGGTCAAAAAGCGGGGTCGATTTGAGCTGGCCCATACCGGAACCCTTTTCCTGGATGAGATCGGTGAGCTGTCTTTTGATACCCAGGTGAAGTTGCTGCGAGTCATTCAGGAGCATTCCTTTGAGCGGGTGGGGGGCAGCGAGTCCATACACGTGGACATCCGCCTGGTGGCGGCCACAAACAAGGATCTGCACAAAGAGGTGGACGCGGGGCGTTTCCGGGAGGACCTGTTCTACCGCTTAAATGTGGTCAATATCCATATCCCACCGCTGCGGGAGCGGGTGGAAGACATCCCCCTTCTGGCCGCCCATTTTCTGCAGAGCTTTAGTCAGGAGAACGAGAAGAAGGTCCAAGGCTTTGACTCCCAGGCCCTGCAAGCCTTGACTGCCTATCACTGGCCGGGAAATGTTCGGCAGCTGGAAAACGTCATTGAGCGCTGTGTGGTTCTGGCCCGGGGAGAGACCATCGGTATGGAGGATCTTCCTGCAGAGCTCAAGGAGGAGTCCACGCAGTTTAAAAGCGCCGCGGATCTGCTGCCCACGGAGATCAATCTCGGAGAGACCCTGGAGAAGATTGAGGCCGCTCTGATCCGCAGGGCCTTGGTCCGCTGCAATTTTATTCAGGTCAAGGCTGCTGAAATGATGGGCATCTCCAAGAGCCTTTTGCAGTATAAACTCAAAAAATACAATATATCCGGCAAGCAGTGATGGACAAGAGTCCCTCAGTTCAGGCCTTGGTGCAGGACCTTCGCGACATGGAGCAGGTGGGGCCTCATATTGTGCATCAAGAGGTCTTCCCCGGCTCCCAGGCTCAGATGCAGTCCGTGCATACCCCTTGGGCCCCGGAGGTCCAGACCTTGCTTGAAAACCAAGGCATCATCGGTCTCTATGCGCATCAAGCCCAGGCCATGGATGGGATCCGTTCTGGACGGCATACTGTTGTGGCCACTCCGACAGCCAGCGGCAAGAGCCTCATCTATACCCTGCCCATCCTGGAATCCATTGCCGGAAATCCCAACAGCCGGTCCTTATTCTTGTTTCCCCTCAAAGCCCTGGCGCAGGACCAGCTGCGGGGGTTGGGGGAGTTGATTCGGGATTGGCCGGGCTCTGTTGTGCCTCAGGCAGCGGTCTACGACGGTGATACTCCGGCTGGACAGAGGTCAGCCCTGCGCAAAAAGCCTCCGCATATGCTTTTGACCAACCCGGAAATGCTGCACTTGAGCCTTTTGTCCTCCCATCGGCAATGGGCAAAGCTGTGGGCCAATTTGAAGTATGTGGTGGTGGACGAGGTCCATACCTACCGGGGGGTAATGGGCTCGAACATGGCCTGGGTATTTAGGCGTCTGCATCGTATATGTGCCGAGTATGGGACGCAGCCAACCTTTGTTTTCTGTTCCGCGACCATAGGCAACCCCGGGCAGTTGGCCCAAGGACTGACCGGGCTGAACCTGGATGTTGTCCACAAAAGCAGTGCCCCGCAAGGTCGGCGGCATTTCCTGTTTGTCAACCCGCTGCACGGGGCGGCTCAGACGGCTCTGCATCTTCTGCAGGCCAGTATGAACAAGGGGCTGCGGACAATCGTCTACACCCAATCCAGAAAGATGACTGAGCTCATCGCTTTGTGGGCCAAGAGACGCTGTCCGGACATGGCTCCGATGATCAGCGCCTATCGATCCGGATTTCTGCCCAGTGAACGCCGGGATATCGAGACCAAGATGAATACAGGGAAGATCCTGGCCGTAATCGCCACCAGTGCCCTGGAACTGGGCATAGACATAGGGGGCTTGGATGTATGCCTTCTGGTCGGCTATCCGGGTTCCATTATGGCCACATGGCAGCGTGGAGGCCGAGTGGGTAGGCAGCAGCAGGATAGTCTGGTGGTGCTTATCGGACACGAGGACAATCTGGATCAGTATTTTATGGCCCATCCGAAGCGCTTCTTTCAGCTTCCCCCGGAAAATGCCGTGATCAATCCCCGTAATCCAGTGATCATGGATACACATGTGCAGTGCGCGGCCCTGGATCGGGCCCTGCATTACAAGGAAAGCTTTGTGCAGGATACAGCGGTGCAGGAGTCAGTCCGTCGGCTCCTGGCAAGCAGACTCTTGAGACAAAGTAAAAACGGACAGTGGTTTTTCGCCCAGGACCATCAGGTCCCCGGCAAGGTCAATCTGCGCGGGTCTGGGCGGAGCCTGGTGATTATTGACCAACAAAGCGGCCGGGCTATAGGCAGCATCGATCATTTCCGGGCCTGCCAAGAGACGCATCCCGGGGCTGTTTACCTGCATCGGGGAATTTCGTACGTCATTGACGACTTGCAGACTGAAAGCGGGGTGGTGGTGGCCAGCCCGGCCAACGTGAACTACTATACTCGGGTGCGCACAGAAAAGGAAACCGAGATCTTGTCCACCGAAGAACGGGCCACATTTCATGATGCCCTGGCCTCAATGGGCCGCCTGAGGGTGACGGTTCGGGTAATCGGGTTTGAAAAGCGACTCAGTAAAGGGCATAAGCTCATTGATGTCGTTCCCCTGGACATGGAGCCCTTTATCTTTGAGACCGACGGTCTATGGTTGGAGTTCAGCCCAGAGATTCGGGAGAACATAGAAACAGCCAAGATGCATTTCATGGGCGGTATCCATGCCCTGGAACACGCCATGATAGGGCTTATGCCTCTGCTGGTTTTGGCTGACCGCAATGATCTGGGAGGAATCGCCCAAACCCATCATCCGCACTTGGGTCGGCCTGCGGTATTTGTCTATGACGGAATACCAGGTGGAGTTGGACTGACCAGGCTGGCTTTTTCCAAGATGCGAACCCTTTTGGATCAGACCCTGCAAGGGGTCCGGACATGCCCCTGTCAGGCCGGATGCCCGGCCTGTGTGCATTCTCCAAAATGCGGAGCCGGCAATCGGCCTCTGGACAAGCAGGCTGCGGTGGCCATTTTGGAGCAAAGTATTGGAAAAAAAGGATATGTGCGGGGCCAAAAAAAGCCTCAGGCCCTTGCTGCAGAAAAGCAAAACCAGACAGCAACAACGCAGCAACAAGGCAAGCAGGTGAAGCCCCAGCCGCATTTTGTTGTTTTTGATATTGAGACCAAGCGATCGGCTCAGGAAGTCGGAGGATGGAACAATGCCCAGGAGATGGGGGTCAGCTGCGCCGTGCTCTTCGATTCCAAAGCCAATACCTATTTTCGGTTTTCAGAACCAGAGCTGCCTTTATTGCTGCAGCGGTTGTGGGCCAGTGAGCTGGTTATTGGCTTTAATATCCGCCGCTTCGACTACCAGGTACTGAGTGCGTACAGCACAAAGTCCCTGCAGCGGTTGCCTACCTTGGACCTTTTGCAGAACATCCGGTCCAGGCTGGGGTATTACCTGTCCTTGGACCATCTGGCCGGAGCAACACTTGGGGTGCATAAGACAGGCAACGGTCTGCAGGCTGTGCGCTGGTGGAAGGAAGGGGAGCTGGAGAAGATCATGGACTACTGCCAGGAGGATGTTGCCCTGACCCTGGGACTGTATCTGCATGGTCGGGACAATGGACACATCCTTTTTCGCAACAAGTCTCGAAAGCTTGTGCACCTGGCAGTGGATTGGCCGGGGATGGGCCACCTAGGCGCAGTTCAGGAAAATAAAAGTGATGGTTGAGATTGGAGAGACAACCTATCCCCTTGAGGTCTGAATCTGCTCCCGCAGTGCCTGGGAGACCTCCTTGGTCAAGGTGAGCACTTTCTGAGCGTGCTCTGGTGATAATGACCCGGTGCCGCAGCTGGGGGTGATTAAGGACTGGGACAAAAGCTTGTCCCGGTCCACGCCCAGACCCACCATATGGTCAATCTTGGACTGGAGCTGGGCCAGCAGAGACTCTGCGCTTTCCTGGTCAATATTTTCCGGCTCCAGGGTGGGCACAATGCCCCAGGCGATGATTCCGCCCCGGTCCAAGAAGCTGATCAAGTCCTGGCTGAAGATGGCCAGCTTGTCGAAATAGGTGTAGGCGTCGAAGCTGAGGATGTCCGCCTGGGAGTCCAGAATCACAGACCAGTCGGCATTGGCGCACACGTGGACCCCAGCCAAGCCGTTGCGGTTGTGGATCTGCTCGATGATCTCGTTGAGGCTGTCCAGGACATCCTGCTTGGATATGCTTATGAACTCGGAAGAGCCGAAACCAGCCAAAGCCGGCTCGTCCAAGAAGACGATGACCGGGACCTGAAAACGGCTGAGCTTTTCCACCTGCCAGGCGGCTTTCAAGGCCAAGAGCTTCACAGCTGCATCTCGGAGCTGATCGTCATAGAATACGGCCTTTTTGTCCTGGTCCTTGACCCCGGTGGCGAAGGTGATCGGGCCTGTTATCTGTCCTTTGACCGCAAAGAGATCCGTTTTTTTCTCTTCCAGCATTGTGATCAGTGTGGAAAAGCCCTTGGCCCGGCTGTCGTCCAGGACGAAGCGGGTACCGTCCAAGGCCTGTCCCTCTTCGGTAACGTACATGTACTCCTCATAGAAGGAGACCAATTCGTTTTCAAAGGTCTGTGAAGAGGTGTCTACATACTCCTGTTCCCCGGAGTCAGTGTGTCCGGGAAGGCCGGGCAGGAACTGGGCCATCATGCCTTCCTGGGGATATATGGGCAGCTGGGCCCACAGGGGAATTTCCGGTGTGGCCTCCAGGATACGTTCTGTGGCTTGGTCATGCTCGCGCAAGGGAATACTCCCTATGAGCAGAGGCCGGCAATCGGGCTGAAACGTTTCTGTTCTCATATCAAAAAAACCTTGTAATTGGTTATGCGTATTGGCGTATATACAAAGAGGTGTGCGAGGATCCTGCCGGTTATTGTTTACGGAAGTGGAAGATGCCCCAGGTCAAATGACCGTAGGTTCCTCCCAGAACCCAGTTCTTCAAGCCTTCTTTCATGTGCTGGATGTACTCCTCGCTGACCTCTTTGTCCCTGAGCTCCTGCTCCCTGGATTGCATGTCCTGCAAGACCTGAGCATAGTGATTGACCAGTTGTTGGGGCTGGTTCTCATAGCTGTGCAGCGCAAGGCCCAATTCCAGGCCGGTTTGGATGTAGTAGGTCGGAGTGGCCAGGGACTCCAGAAAGATGCGTTTTAAAATGGGGTTCAGAAATTGTTCAAAGCAATCTTCAGTCTGCATGGGATCGGTGAAGATCATCTCCCCACCGCTTTTGAGGACCCGGTGGGCTTCAGACAGGACCTGCCTTCGATTGGGGCTGTGCAGTATGGCGTCCTGAGACCAGACCAGATCAAAGGAGTTGTCCGGTTTGGGAATCGACTCGAAATTGCCGTCTACGACCTCTATGAGGTGATCAACGCCCTGTTCCTTATTCATCGAGCGGTGTCGTTCATTCTCCACCTCGCTCAAATTCAGGGCCACGACCTGACACCCGTACGTCTTGGCCAGGTACCGAGCGCTGCCGCCGATGCCGGAACCAAGATCCAGGACAGTGGATTGATCTCCGAGTTTTTCCGACAGTCCGGCCATTTTCTGCACTGTGCGCCGGCTGGCGTCGAATATGGTGTCTTCCGGCAGACGGTAGGTGCCTATGTGCAGGTCTTCCCCGCCCCAGATGGTGTTGTAGAATGTATGCGCATCGTGGCTGTTGTAATAATCTCGTGCAGTTTTGATGGCCTCAGATGTGTCGGTCATGATGTCTCCTCCTTGAGCTGACGGTTCGCGAGTCCTGCCTGAGGAAGAGGCCATGTCAGCCCCTGACCTCTTCCTGAATCTGGGATGTCTATTCGTAGGCAGAGGCAAATCGTTCCCAAAACTGGTCCCCAGTGAACCTATGCTCCTGGGTCCCTTTGTGCTGAACGCAAAAGCTGGCGCATGTCGACCCGAGCTTTGCCGCTTCCATCAGATCCTTATCCATGCGCATCCCTTTGATCAATCCAGCCCGGAAAGCATCTCCGCACCCGGTGGGATCTTGAGGGTCCTTGACCTTCACGGCCGGTATCTTCTCCTCTTGGGATCCATCGGTGACAATGCTTCCCTCTTCACCCAGGGTGGTGATGATGGCTGAGGTCAGCTCCAAGAGCCCTGCCTTGTCCAGTCCTGTGGATTCCATTATCAGGCTGAGTTCGTAGTCGTTGGCCACCAGGATCCGAGAACCCTGAATCATTTTCTTGAGTTGAGCCCCGGAGAAAGCCGGGATATTCTGACCGGGATCGAAGATAAAGGGTATATTTTTTTCCCGGTAGATTTCCGGGTATTTCTGCATGTCCTCCAAATTCCCGGGAGAGACGATAGCCAAGCTCTTGTGAGCATCAAAATGCGAATTGTTCCCGCTTGTGGGTACATTCATGGCCCCGGGGTTGAAGGCGGTGATCTGGTTGTCTGCGTAGTCGGTTGTGATATAGGCACTGGCAGTGGGTGCGTCCTGGACGAGCTTGATCCCGTCCTGACTGATGCCGTGCTTTTGCAGCCATTTTTGATACCGCTCAAAGTCATTGCCGGCTGCGCCCAATACTGTGGATTTTTCATCCAACAAGGCCAAGGAATAGGCAATATTGCCGGCTGTTCCACCAAAACGTTCTTCCAGATTGTCAACTAAAAAGCATACGTTCAAGATGTGTAGCTTATCTGGAAGGATGTGGTTGGTAAACTTGTCCGGAAAATTCATTATCCTGTCATAGGCCAAGGATCCGGATATATATATACTCATAACTCATGTCCCGAGATTAATAGTGGTGGGCCTGCACAATATCTTTGGGCAGGCCCATTGGCTGTTTAAGGAAAGGGAGATACAGATCCTGCTCACTTTTGAGGGCCCCTGTGCAGAGCAGAGAGCCTGCCTTTTCCTGGGCAGGCGTTGGCCGTTAGCTAGATTTTGCAGGCTGTCCGGAGATCCTTGGCCGCATCGGTTTGTTCCCAGGAAAAGTTGGGATTTTCCCGGCCGAAGTGGCCGTAGCAGGAGGTGTCCTTGAAGATAGGCCGCTTCAGGTTCAGCCGTTCCAGAATGTAGTAGGGCCGCAGATCGAAAACTTCCCGGACGGCGTTGGTCAAGGTCGAGTCGTCTACTTCACCAGTGCCGCGGGAGGTCACCAAGACAGAAACCGGATCGGCCATGCCGATGGCATAGGCAAGTTGCACCTCACAGATCTCGGCCAGATCAGCGGCAACAACGTTCTTGGCTACATAGCGAGCCATATAGGCCGCAGAGCGATCCACCTTGGATGGGTCTTTGCCGGAAAAAGCACCCCCGCCATGGCCACCCATGCCCCCGTAGGTGTCCTGGATGATCTTTCGTCCGGTCACCCCACAGTCTCCTAATGGGCCTCCGACCACAAAGCGGCCGGTGGGATTGATGAAGATGCGCAGTTTGTCGTCAATGAGATCTTCGGGCAGGGTCTTGTTGATGACTTCCCGCTTGATTCCCTCTTTGAGGTCTTCATAGGATACCTTGTCGTCGTGCTGGGAAGAAATGACCACGTTGTCTATGCGCACCGGTTTCCCGTTTTCGTACTCCATGGCCACCTGGGTTTTTCCGTCCGGGCGCAGGTAGTCGAGGATGCCTTTTTTGCGCACATAAGTCAGACGCCGGCTGAGCTTATGCGCGAAATGGATGGGTGCGGGCATCAAGGGCTCGGTCTCCTTGCAGGCGTAGCCGAACATCATTCCCTGGTCACCAGCCCCTTGCTCCTCGGGGCTCTTGCGGTCCACACCCTGGGCAATATCTGCTGACTGCTTGTCGATGGAGGATATAACAGCGCAGGTTTCCCAATCAAAGCCCATATCTGAGCTGTCGTAGCCAATATCTTTCACCGTCTGGCGGGCGATTTGGGGGAAGTCGGCAAATCCGTTGGAGGTGATCTCCCCGGCCACAAAAACAAGTCCGGTGGTGACCAGACTTTCACAGGCCACCCTGGATTGTGGATCCTGGACAATGAGGTTGTCCAAGATGGCGTCGGAGATCTTGTCCGCTACTTTGTCCGGATGACCTTCAGTGACTGATTCGGATGTAAACATGTATTTTCCGGGGGTTCCAAACATTTTTCACTCCTTGTTTAAGAGTTGTATTTCCGCCAGGCCGGGTACAATAGGCCTGGACCTTGGCGGCCAGATTCACTGGCCGAACAAAACGAATTTGATTGCGGGCCGGACAGCACAGCTGCGGCAAACGGGTCAGAAGTAGGCAAGCAAGCTCAAAACAGATGAATTGCTGAGCTTTCGGGTGAATGCAGTGGGTTGGGTATGCATTGTGTGCAGTGTTGTCCGTTGCTTCATGCGCAGCAGTACGCCGTGAATGAAAGAACCATACAGAGATCAGGGGGCAGTGTCAAGAAAAAAAAGATATGTTCATATCAAGCTATATTGATATAAGAGTTTCATGGTTGCAGCGAAGGGCATTTTTTTGTTCCAGACCAGGTATCGCATCTGGCAAAGCACGGGGAAATCAGTAGGTATAGGACCAGGTTATGTACAATCCTTGGTTCTCGGAGCCAGCCTTGCTTTCCAAGGATATGCTGGGGGTCATCTGGATATTGACCCGGACCTGCCCGGAGTTTTCTTCCATCCCTTTTTCCACTTTGAAGTAGATGTTCTCGTTGAGGTATTTTCCGGCCCCAACCGTCACTCCAGAGGAGCCGGATTCTACACTCAGATCATCCAGGCCCATATTCTCCCGGATACCGGCCATGAAACCTCCACTGCCACCGCTGGTCAGGGTGCGCACAGCCAAAGCCAATTTTACAGCCTGCACCGGCGAGATTTGGCTCAGATCACGGTTGAAGAGGATTCGGGCCAAGATCTCATCTCTGGGCAAGGTGGGCTCAGAGCTGAGCTCAATGCTGGGCTCTGTGGCCTGACCGCTGACGTTCACCTTGGCCAACAGGTCATTGACCTGTGTGCTGGCCACCAAATCTATTTCCGGTTGTGGAGGATACTGGGACAAGAAGGTGATCCGGCCTTTATCCAGGTTAAAACGTTTGGTCAACAGGTTGAGGTGCCCGCGTATGACCTGGACGTATCCGGAAATACTCGGCTTGGCCGCCTGGCCTTGGATGTGCAAGTCACCCTCCCATTCCGAATCCAGTCCGCGGCCGCGGACGAAACATCCCCCTGGTATGTTCACCCTGACATCCAGGTTCGTGTTCTGGGCAAAGGACGGGGGGGATGGGGATTGGTTCGTATCTGTGTGGGGTCTGGCTTTTTCATCCCGGACAATGGTCAGACCCTGCAGTCCGGAAGGGGCGGGGTCCGGCAGGCCGATATTCACGGGAAAGGCCTTGAGCTGGCCGTGTATATCGGCCCCGGAGGAAGTCCCCTGCACGTGCACATTGCCGCTGATAGCGGCAGTGGCCGCATCAATGCGCACCAGAGTGGCTTGGGTGAGCTCAATATCTCCTGTATAGGACAGATCCTGATCCGGAGCAAAGTCCATACCTCCAGAAACTTGGATTTGTCCATCCTCACCATCCGTGGCCTGCAGGTCTTTGAGAGTGGCCCGGTTGTTGTGGAGCACAATATTGGCCTGGATATCCTCAAGCAGGGTTCCTGATGAATAATTCTCAAACCTTCCCTGGCTGAGCTGTATCTTCCCTTGCACCGGTGGCTGAGAAAGCGGCCCGGAAATATCTACATCCAGAGATACATCGCCGTCCAGCTCTTGTCCGTCCAAGGGGAAAAAAGTCGAAACAAGGCCTAGGTCCGCATTTCCCTGCAATCCGGCACTGATTTCGCGGCCAGGTTGAAGATTCCAAGGCTGCAGGGAAAAGGCCACAGGCAGGTTCAGATCGGCGTTCAAAGCCAGGCCTGGGCCCCCTTGCACAGAGAGGTTTCCCTGGAGGGTACGTCCCCCAAGACTTCCGGAGGCCTGAAGGTTGATAGCCGGTCTGTCCTCAGCCTGTCCCAGCTCGGACTGCATCTTTGCTACCTCAAGTTGGAAATCGACTTTCGGGGTGTTTCGTGTCCCTGAGAGGTGGACCTGGGCATTGGCCCCTCCGATGAGTCCGAAACCGGTCGGAAGCGGGAGCTGTTCCAACTGCAGTCCCTGGGCCTGGATGTCCCCCTGTACTGTCTCTTGTTCAGTCTGGACCCGGATCTGGAGATTCCCCTGCCCCAGACGCAGATCAGGCCAGGAGAGGTCCATACTGTGCGCGCCCCACTCGGCCTGCATGGCCTGGGTCCAGGAAAAAGGCAGGTCACCGTACCGGCCCTCTCCCTGGGGCAGGGCAATCTGGAATACATCCTGGCCCATCCTGAGGCTGGCAGTGCTGCTGAGCTCCAGGTCCGCACCCATCTGCCCGGCCAGGTCCAGTTCGGCCTCAGCCTCACCTTGGTCGCCCTGGGCCGATATGGTCAGGGAGTGCACCCGATTGGATCCGGATATAATCTGTTCTGCATGCAGGTTGAGGGTCCCGGCCAGGGTCTGTATGTCATGAAGTGTGGTTTTGAAGGTGAGGTTTTTAACTTGCGTCTTGGCTGCCTGCAGATCGTTCACCTGGCCTGAGGCCGAGATACGAGGCATGCTCAGGGGGCCGTGTACACTGGCGGATAGAGAAATCCCTCCCTGAACCGGGAAATGGAAAAATGACTGCAGAGCCTGGGCTTTATTAATGATGAGCTCAAGCTCAGAGCTCAGGTGCTGCTCTTGGGAGTCAAGCTCGATCTGAGTTGTGAGTTCACTCTCAGGGCCTTGAAGACGCAAATCCGGCAGGCTGAGGACCTGCTGGGCAAACTCAATTGGCGAGGTCAGGGTTATATGTTCCTCCGATCGGGCCAGATCCAGGGTGATATCTCCGTCCACTTCCGGCTTGAAGGGGTGTACGCGTGCGTTCAGCCGGCAGTCCAGATGGCTGGCCCGCAACCCCAAGCCAGCAAGATTGTCCACTTCCATGCCCACAGTGGCCTCGAGATCGGACAAGGTCCCCCTCAAACGTCCGGTAGAGGTGAAGACGCCGTTAAGATTACCCAGGTGCAGAGCCGATAGTTCGGGGCCCTGAATGCTCCACTCTGCCTTGAGGTCAGAAGCGGGTAAGCCCATTTCCCCTTTCGCCCTGATGTCAATCTCCTGTCCGGCAATGTGCAGGGACTTCAGGCTGACGGTTTCCCCATCCTGAACCTGCAGAGTGGACTCAAGGGTCACTGTAGATCCCAGCAGTCCTGCGGCTGGCTCTGGGAGACCCTTGAGGTCCTTGAGGCTCAAGTCCAGAGAGCCTGTTGCTGTCCTCTGTTGCCAATCGCCTGCCAGGGTGCCCTGGATCTGCAGCCCGGAGTGGAGGGAAAGTCTCTGAAGCTGGGGAAAGCGGTGCACATCTTCTATGTGGGTATGGAGTTGGGCCTGAAAAGGACCTGAGATTTGGGCCTGTCCTAGCACAACAGTCTCCATACCGGGCAGGGTCAGGCGAAGGTACTCTACGTCCAGGCTCTGGGGAGCTGATTGCAGGGTGGTGCGGAAAGTGGTCTGCAAAGGGCCGGGGAGAAGGGGGGACTGGTGCTCAAAGACGGTGTCTGTGCTGAGCTCTCCATTGAGCACAACATGGTCCAGCGCACCTGCCTGGGACCTGTGCACCTGAGGACGCATATCCAGGTCCACTGACTGGACGTGGTAGTCCTGGATTGTGAGTTCCCTGATCCGGGTTTGCAGGTTCAGCTCCGGCTGGTTCAGTGGCCCAGAGGCGGCCAGATTCACATGAGCGGTTCCGGCCACGGGCATGTTCAGCAGGGGCTGTAGAAGCTCCAGATCAGGAGCTTGGACTGAGCCTGTGGCCTCAATTTTCTTGTTAAGAAAATCGGTTCGGCCCTGAAGGTCAATGCGGGCCAGCTTGGATCGCAGATTCAAATCCTGCAAGTGAAGTTGCCTCTCTTCGAGGTCCAGTGTGGCCGCTCCATGCAGATCCACCTGGTCCAAAGATGCCTGCAAACAAGACAACTCCCGGGGCATCAGGGGGGCGGGAAAGAGTTCAGAGCGGGCAGAGACATGTACCTGGTTGGCATCCGTGCCCAGCTTGAGCTCAGTGGTGGACAGAGTTTTTTCTCCCAGATCAATGGCCATGTCTCCCTTCCAGTCAGTCAGGGGGCCTGTTCCCTGCAGGCGAAACGCCAATGGATCAGAAAGGGCGAGACCGGCCCTTTCCAGAATCACGCCCTGCGGCTGATCTTGAAAACTCAGGTCCAGGTCCAGCTTGGAAGGGTTGGCCTGCATTCCGGCGGACAGGTGGATTTCCAGCCCTTGGGTGTTGGTCTGCTTGAGGTCGAAGCCAAGACCCCACTGGGTCGTGGATTTTATAGTCCCCTGCCCGGATACGGAGAACTCAGCCTCCCGGCCCAGAATTTCCCGGCCCAAGGACAGCCTGGGGATATCCAGGCTGCGGATAAAGACGGAAAAGGGCAGGGAGGTCATCGGCTTCGAATCCGGGTCTGAATCGGGGCTGGTTTGCTCTCCCCTTGATGGCAGATGAGGCAGGCGATCAAGACGCAGACTTTGGACCCTCAAGAGGTCGATTCCCGGTCCTTTCCGGCTCAGGTTCCAAGGCAGGATGTCCAGCTGGAGTTGGCGAAGATCCACAAACCGACCCTGTTGGTCATAACATCTCAGGCGGTCCAAACGGATCTGGAAGGGGAGGATACCGTCCAGATTTTCAATTTCTATGTCCAGGTCCCCCAGGTCCAGATTGTTCACCGTTCGGGTTATAAAATCCTTGGCCTGTGGGGTTTGCAGAACTCCAAAAAGCAGCAGACCAAGGGCCGGGGGCAGAATGAGGAGCGTCAGGATGATTTTTTTCCAGGGCAAAGCAGGTATCTTCATACAACCTTTGAGAAGGAGGTGGTTACGGGATAGATAAGGACAAGAGCCTAAAAGGACTGACCTAAGCTTATGTACAGGTGGTAGGAGTCGTCAATATGCTCATTGGAGGTCAAGGGAAAAGCCACATCCAGGCGCAGGGGCCCTATGCCTGTGTAGTAGCGCAGACCGCACCCCGCTCCCCAGTACAGTTTTTTCCCTGGATCGGGGATGGAGGAGTCAAAGGCGTTCCCGGCATCGACAAAGGCTACCGAGCCAATAGTTGGGCTCCACTTCCAGCGCAGTTCAGCCGATGTCTCCAGCAAGGACCGTCCCCCATAGGGATCTCCGTTTCGATAGGGTCCGACCTCCTGATAGGGATAGCCGCGTATGGAGCCACCACCTCCGGCATAGAAGCGTTCATCAGCCGGGACCTCTGATGTGCTGGGGGCATCGATCATCCCCACTTTGCCCCGCAGGGCCAGGATGGCCCGTTTTTTCTCCGGGAGCAGGTCAAAGTACCAGTGAGTGCCCAGGCTGGACTTGAGAAGGGAAAACTGCTCTCCAAACAAGCCGAACATGGGTCTGAGGTGCAGGTTGTGCCTGCTCCCCTGGCTGGGATCCAAGGGATCGTTTCGGGTATCCCAGGCGGCGAAGGCGGGCAGGGAAAACTGGTGGAAGGTCTGCTCCTCTTGGGAGTCTTGGACTCGGCTGCCTTTGTACCCCAAGCCGCCTCCCAGACGCAGGTTGGAAACAACCTCCTTCTCTACATGGGCGGAGACCTTTGCCCCTGTGCTGGTGTAGGCATCAATGTCTTCATAGAAAACAGATCCCTGCAAGACAAGATCCATGTCCCGGTCCCATAGGTTTTCCTGGGTGTATTTGCTGAGCAGCTCCTGGCGAATCTGAGATGCCTCCAATTGGAGGAGCAGTCTTCGTCCCCGGCCCCAGAGGTTTTTGTGTTCCCAGGCCGCAGTACCCAGGGGACCTCTGTCTGTCTCGTATCCCAGACGGAAGCTGATCCGCTTGTGATCCACTTCAGTAACCCGCAAGGTCATGGGCAGACGGCCTTGATCGTTGACTTGATCGGCGTGCTCAACCTGGACCAGGTTGAACAGTTCGGTCTGGATCAAGGCGTTTTTGGCCTGGCGGACCTTTTGCGGATCATAGGTTTCTCCCTGTGACCAGGGGATTTTGGAGCGCACATAGTCTTTATGAACGGTTTCCAGACCTTCAATCTTTATCGGGCCGAACTTGGCCTTTGGGCCCGGTGCAATCGGGTACTCGATATCCACACAGGTGTTATCCGTGTCCAGGAGCACTTTGGGCTTATCTGCTGTGGCCAGGACATGCCCTTTTGCCTTGAGGCTGGAGAGAAGGGCAGATCTTCCATTGCGGATGACGTCCGCCTTGGACGGTGCACCTTGGGGCACACCAAGATCTTGGGGGCTGGGCAGTGTGCTTTGGTTGATAAGGTCAGGATGCTTTGGCCGTATGTGCACATCCCGGATCCTATACACAGGACCTGGATGGACAGTGAAGACCACCTGGATCGGCTTATTCGCCTCAGGCCTGTGCATGTCCATTTGTACGCGGGCGTCAAAGTGCCCCTTCGCCTTGAGGACATCTCTCATCCGGGGCAGGTCGGACCTGGCCCTGCGCTTGAGCAGCCCCTTTGTGGCCGGTGGATTGTCCTTTTTCTGCACTGTGGTTGAGACTTGGCGCAGCTCAGAAATCAGAGATGAATCTTCCGGGTTTTCAAAGGAGACTGTGTACTCGACCTGGAGTTCGGATCCTGCCCAGGACTGGGAAAAGGTTAAAAAAAAACAAAAACCCCAGCAGCCAGGAGGGCAGAGGGCAAAAGGGGCCAAGCGATACAAGCTTTGGTGTCCATGGGTTGGGCCCGGTATGGTCTTCTGTGGTCCGGGACATAGGGAAGAGAGGGCTGAGAATACAGGTTCATTTGGTCACCACATTTTTCTGAGCTGGATGTAAGGATGCAGGTGTGGAGGCAACATCGGCTTTCTGGCGCAATATATCGTAATAGGAAAAAATCCGTTTTACATAGCGCACTGGCTCTGTTCCCCGGGCATAGCCGTACCTGGTCTGGGTATAATATTTGGGTTGGCGCAACAAGGGAAGAGTTTTTTTCAAGGCCGACCATGTATTGGGATCCAGGCCCTTTTTTTGAGCCAAGCGTTGGGCATCGCGAACATGTCCGTAACCGATATTGTAGCTGGCCAAGGCAAAGCGCAGACGCCGGGTGTGGGGAATGATATCTTCAAAGCGGGCATACATGCGGGAGAGATATTTGACCCCGGCATGAATGCTCTGCCTCGGGTTCAACCGGTTGGATATGCCCATTTCTCTGGCTGTATCCCGAGTAACCTGCATCAGGCCCCGGACTCCGGTGTAACTGGTGGCCTGGGGATCGAAATGAGACTCCTGGTAGATGACCGCGGCTATGAGACGCCAGTCGAATCCGAACTCCTTGGCTTCTTGCTTGATCATGGCCTCATATTTGGGCAGTCGGGTATCAATCCGTTTATGGAATTTTTTCAGGTCCACGTAATTGAAAATGGCTACATTGGCATAGTACTTTTGGTAAATACGGGCATATGTCCCGTCTTCTTGGGCGGCAAGCAGAAAGTCGTTGACGGCCTGCAAAAGCTGGTGATCTGATTTGCGAACCGCCCAGCCCAGCCTTTGCTTTTCGGAAACCGGAAAGGCTATGCGGATGTCCGGATAGTAGCGGCGGTTGAGTTGGGCGATATTGGAGTCGGCTACTGTGGCCGGTATTTCCTTCTCTGCCACTAAACGGATAAACTCCTCGGTGGGGATGTTGGAGTGCAGCTTGAGAGTGATATCCAATCCCTGCTTTTGCAGTTCCCGCAACCGGCGTTTATAGGATGTATGGTCCCGAACATG
Organism: Thermodesulfobacteriota bacterium; assembly: GCA_051749205.1. GTDB lineage: Bacteria > Desulfobacterota > Desulfovibrionia > Desulfovibrionales > Desulfothermaceae > Desulfovermiculus. The sequence continues at coordinate 40,942 of JBNJII010000020.1, forward strand.
GACAGTCATGCCGGAGAGATCTTCCTGCTTGCGGATATGCAAGTGGTCTTTATGAACAATGACCATCTGCTGGACATCCATGTAGGATACTGAAAAATCGACTTTCTCTTGCCGTTCCTCGGTTGTGGTCATCCCTGCGGCGATTATGTTCCCTTTTCCGGTCAGCAATTCCGGAATCAGGTCACTCCAACCCGGGGTTTGTACGTGCAGGGAAACGCCTAATCGCTGGGCAAAGGCATGGGCCAGGTCGTACTCAAAGCCCATTTTTTCTTCCCGGTATATGTAGAAGGAGTTGGCGTTGTTCTGGGTTAGAATGGTCATCCGACCGGAGATAAGGATTTTTTGCAGGGAACTCAGTCCCTTCAGTTCGGATGGACGCCATTGGGAGTGCACCAGTTCGCTTTGGTCAGCAACAGCGGAAAAAGATGCGAAGACCCAGAACAGAACCAAGAGGAAAGGGAAACCGACTATGGCAACAGGCAATTTGCAGACACCAACCAAACATTGCCTCCAGGTCATAGGTGTATAAAAAGAGAATCAAAGTATAAGCATGCCTGAAAACTATGGTTATGTAAAGAGAGCACTATGCGGGGGGGCAAGGCTTTTTGGTTCTGCTTTCCATTTCAACAATTTCAGGTGATTTGCTTTGTCTCTGGATAATAGCAATTTGTGTTCAGTGTTCGGTGTTCACTGTTCAGCATAACAACTAGATATACCTGATATTTCTTGATTTGTGTTCCTTATGCCTCAAAATCTTTCAAAATATGTTTCCAAAGTATAATATCAGCATGGATCAGGACTTCTGAAGCTCTTATGAAACTAGACTATAACCCATAGAGATTGTTTCGTCGAAGACTCCTCGCCCGGTTAAGTACTGGCCGAAAGCCAGTGCCATAAAACGGCATTTAACTGGGCGAGCAATGACGGGTTGGGTCCCAGCTACGGGATATCACTTGAGCCCGTCATTGCGAGCGCAGCGAAGCAATCTCCCGTAATATGTGACAGAATTTCATTATTGATCAAACTGGCGGCCGCCGCCAGAGGCGGCGCTCGTATGAAACTAGGCCCTGCTTTGTTCGTTATTTCCGCGCAAGGCGCGGGAATCAAGAACAGATAGAAAGGCTTTCCCCTAGATTGCCCGGTGAGTCTGATCCCGGTGTATTTGAAGGATCCGGGCCGG
>JBNJII010000021.1:0-41571 GCA_051749205.1 Thermodesulfobacteriota bacterium
ATCAAACTGGGCGGCTGCGGCCAGCGGCGGCGCTGAACACTGAACACTGAAACCTGAACACTCCTGGAAACTTACACCTGAGAACAAAATTACCGTGCAAGCGGCCTCCTCGTTCTTGCTTCTTGGCTCCCTTTCTTCTATCCTTCCGTAGACCCGGAAGCGAAGCAACAGCTCGTATGAAGCATTCATATGGCCAGCAGATAAACTGACCCCAAAGCAGAGAGCTTGCATGCCCCCTCAGTCCCCTTCTCCCAGTCCGGCTCGAATCATCCTGGCCATGACCGGGGCCAGCGGTACGGCCTACGCCCTGGCCCTGCTCCAGGCCTTGATCGAGCATCCACAGGTTGAACCCCACCTGATCGTCTCTCCGGCGGCGGCTACCATTTTGGATCTGGAAGCCGGCCAGACCTTGGACGATCTGCCTCTCAAGGACATCACAGTGCACGACTGTGGCAACCCCGGTGCCCCTCCGGCCAGCGGCTCCTGGCCTCATCAGGGCATGGTGATCTGCCCCTGTTCCATGGCCAGTCTGGCGGCCATAAACCACGGCAACGGCCACAACCTGATCCACCGGGCTGCAGACGTGACCATCAAGGAAAAGCGTCCCCTTATCCTGGTGGCCAGAGAAACGCCCTTAAGCACAGTGCATTTGGGCAATATGCTCGGCCTGGCCCAGACCGGAGCTACGGTCCTGCCCGCCTGCCCGGGGTTCTACCACCGCCCGGCCACAATTTTGGATTTGATAAATCATCTTGTAGGGCGTATACTTGATCATTTGGGACTAGATCACAATCTGACCCCGCGCTGGGGCGAAACCTAGTACCGCGTCTTATACGTTCCGCCCCATTTATTGGCAATTTCTCATGTTGATTTTCTTTTGAAATTGGACCCACTATGCAACGACGCGGAAACTCGAAATCCGAATATCGAAATCCGAAACAATCAGAGCGAAGTTCGAAGAAGATATAATATTCGAATTTAACTAACTTATATATAAACCTAGAAATGAAATAGAACCAATTTCCAAAAATTGAGGTAAGATATCTGAAACGAAGTACGAGGAGGTGATATGCATGACCCTCAGCACTTTGACCTGGCATGGTCATTCCAACTTTCAACTGACCACTCCTGAATGCACTCTACTCATCGATCCCTGGTTCGAGGGCAACCCGTCAGCCTGTGTCGGCTCCGAGGTCTGCGACCAGGTGGACCTGGTTCTGGTGACCCACGACCACGACGATCACCTGGGACAGACCGTGGATATCTGCAAACGCACAGGAGCGCATGCAGGGGCGGTTGTGGAAACCGCCGGCAAATTGGTCCACAGCGGAGTTCCGGAAAGCCAGATCATAAACGGCATCGGCTTCAACATCGGGGGCACTGTGGAGTTTAAAGGTGTTCAGGTGACTATGGTCCAGGCCTTCCATTCCTCAAACACCGGATGTCCTGTGGGCTATATTCTCACTTTGGACAACGGCTATTGCCTCTACCATGCCGGGGACACAGGGATCTTTTCCAGCATGGAGCTATTTGGACGTCTGTACTCCATTGATCTGGCCATCCTTCCCATCGGCGGTGTGTTCACCATGGACCCGCCCCAAGCGGCCCTGGCCTGCAACCTGCTTGGATGCAAAAATGTCCTGCCCATGCACTGGGGTTCTTTCCCGGTCCTGGAACAAAACACACAACGCTTTGGCCGGGAGCTGACCAACCGGGGGGCTTCCACCCGGCTCATCAGCCTTGAGCCGGGGCAAAGCATGGAACTGCCCACATGAACGAAAACAAACTCTTCGACTCCTTTTTTCAGGGCCGGGCCTTGGACCTGCTCTTACAGGGCATTGACCTGGCTCTGGAAGAAGACGGGCCTGATCTGACCTCTGAGGCTGTCTTCCCGGGGGAGGAAACCCTGCAGGCCACGGTCGTGGCCAAGGCCTCGGGAATCATCGCCGGGCTTCCCCTCATTGGGCTTATCCTGGAAGGTGCAGGCCCTTCAGGGCATGAGGCTTTGATTGAGATCTTGGCGGACGAGGGCAGCCGGGTCGTTCCCGGGCAGGAGATCTGCTTTCTGCGCGGATCGGCCCCCCTGCTGCTCAAGGCCGAACGGGTCGTCCTCAACTACCTGACCCATCTCTCCGGAATCGCCACCTTGACCGATGGCTTTGTCCAGGCTTTGCGCGGGACCCGAACTCAGCTTCTGGACACCCGCAAGACCCTGCCCGGCCTACGCTATCCAGAGAAATACGCCGTGCGGATGGGCGGAGGGCATAACCACCGTCTGAACCTGACCCACATGCTCATGCTCAAGGACAACCACATCGATCGGGCCGGGTCCATAACCTCAGCAGTGGCCAAGCTACGGGCCGCGTACAGCCCCTGCCCCCCCATCGAGGTGGAATGCCGGACCAGGGATCACGTGCAGGAGGCGGTCACCGCCAAAGTTGACCGGATCATGCTGGACAACATGGATGCCCAGGGTATAACAGCCAGTTTGGCCTTGATCCCGGAGGAGATTGAATCCGAAATCAGCGGCGGCGTCACCTTAGACAACCTCCCCCAACTCGGGTCCCTGGGAGCGGATTTCATCTCTGTGGGCTGCCTGACCAACTCCGCTCCGGTTCTGGATATGAGCATGAGGCTTGGGTCCGGACTATAACCAACAAGGATCACCTCTGATAAAGCTTGCATGAACCAGATAGTACATTACTTGACCTCCACCTTATAACGTGCCGGGAGGATAAGAGGGGGTTGTCCCCAGGGAGGACTACAGCTAAAGAGGCTTCGTTGTCCTTGCGCAATTCAGCGTAGTAAACCCTTGTTCCCAAATACAGACCCTATATCTATGATCAATCCGGCAAATTTTCTCTTTTTTTGCCCTCTTTGGGGCAAAAAATATTTCAGATTTGCCGGAGGCAAATCCGAACACTGGAAAGACCATGTTTGATACTGCTCCCCGCCACAAGGCCTCGATTCTCGTCATCGGTTCCGGCATCGCCGGGTGCACCACAGCCCTGGAGCTGGCCCGGTCCGGGCTGGAAGTCACCTTGATTACTTCAGGACCTGAATTGGCCAGCGGCAACTCTGTTTTGGCCCAGGGCGGCATCGTGTATCGAGGTGAGAACGACTCTCCGGAGCAGCTCAAAAAGGATATCCTCACCGCAGGTTGGAATATCAACTATCGTCGAGCGGTGCAGTTTCTGTCTCGGCACGGACCGGATGCAGTGAGCCAGATGCTCCTGGAGGGATTGGACATCCCCTTTGAACGGGACCAGGACAAGGTCTGCAAGCTCACTCGGGAGGGAGGCCACAGCTTAAACCGCATCCTGTATTGCGCCGACTACACCGGAAAGGCCATCATGCAGGGTCTGCACCGGGCCGTGGCCATGGAGCCCAACATAGACGTTTTGACCAGCCGGGTGGCCATTGACCTCTTGACCACCCACCACCACTCCACCAAGCTGGAGTTTCACTACCAATTGGCCAACCAATGCGTCGGGGCCTACTTCTACAACTTGCGCACCGGACATGTAGAGACCTTGATGGCCGACATCACCGTCCTGGCCACCGGCGGGGTGGGACAGATCTACGTGCATACCACCAACTCCCGCACCTCCATCGGTTCCGGACTGAGCATGGGCTATCGCAGCGGAGTGAAAACCATGAACTGCGAGTACATCCAGTTCCATCCCACGGCCCTTTTCCAGCGCGGAGGCCAGCAGTTCCTCATCTCCGAGGCCGTGCGCGGAGAAGGAGCCCGCTTTATCCGCATGGATGGGACTCCGTTTATGAAAGAGTATGATCCCCGCGGAGACCTGGCCCCCAGGGACGTGGTCACCCGGGCCATTGTCCAGGAGATGCTCAAAACCGGCGATGATTTTGTGTACCTGGACGTAGCCAATTTCGTGTCCGGGGACATAGCCTCCCGCTTTCCCACCATCCATAAAAAGTGTCTGGAAGTCGGCGTGGACATGTGCACGGACCCTGTGCCTGTGGTCCCGGCCGCCCACTTCTTCTGCGGCGGCCTGCTGGTTGACCTGGAGGGCCGGACAACCCTGAACCGCCTCTACGCTGTGGGTGAATGCAGCTGTACCGGCGTGCACGGTGCCAACCGCCTGGCCAGCACATCTCTGCTGGAAGGGTTGCTGTGGGGACGCAGCGCAGCCAAGTCCATCGCTTCCCGCATGAAAAGCAAAAACATGCTCAGCCACAAACTCATGCATTCCATTCCGGATTGGTCCAACCCAGGCAGCGAAGACAACGAAGATCCGGCCCTTATTGCCCAGGACTGGGCCCAGATCAAGAACACCATGTGGAACTATGTGGGTATCGTACGCACCACTTCCCGTCTGAAACGCGCGCACCAGGACTTGCAGAACTTAAGCCTCCGCCTGCATGAGTTCTACAAGAACACTCCCATCAGCAAGTCCCTGATCGAGCTCTTCCACGGTTGCCAAGCCTCTGTGGTCATCACCCGGGCAGCCCTGAAAAACACCCGCAGCCAAGGCTGCCACTACCGGGTAGAGGGGTAAGGGGCGGACTCGTGCATATGCGATATGAAAGATATGTCCACTAGGTCCTGCATGCCCTCATTGCCTCTCCCCATGGCCTGTAGGGACAAAGCCTTATGGTCGAGGTATAAAAAAAGGCACTCAGAGAATTTCTCTAAGTGCCTATGGTATGTGGAGCTGGCGATCCGACTTGAACGGACGACCTGCTGATTACGAATCAGCTGCTCTACCGACTGAGCTACGCCAGCTCATTGGCGTAAAAGCAGGATTAGCAAGGGTTTTGAGGGAAGTCAAGGCATGTTTTCAACTGCATACAATATGGCATGATTGTCATTTGCAAGAAGAAACCCCGCAAAAAGGTATACTCATAAAAGGGCCAAAAAGCAATCTGCGGTCGCAATACAATTTTTTGCAGTACAGCTACAAAGCCATCAGGCCGTTTCATCCACTACAGCCCGGTCTCTGCCTGCCTCTTTGGCCTGATATAGAGCCCGGTCCGCCCTGTTGATCAGTGCCTCCTGGGAATCCTCGGCTTTGAGTTCTGCTATGCCTGCACTCAAGGTTATCTTGTGCCCGTTGCCCAAGATATCCTGGGCTGAGAGATCCTCCCGGATCCTCTCTCCAAAAGCCAGTGCCTGCCCGGCTCCAATATGCGGCAGACAGACGATGAACTCCTCTCCGCCGAATCTGGCCGCAATATCTTCTTCCCGGCAGCCGTTGAGCAGCCGTTCACCAATAGTTTCCAGGACCTTGTCTCCGGCTGCATGGCCATAGGTATCGTTGACGGACTTAAAATAATCAATGTCAAACATGACCACGGACAAGGACATTGCCTGTCGTCGGGCCAGGGAGTACAGCTCTGCGTACCGTTCCTGAAAATATCGCCTGTTGGCCAGCTTGGTCAGATGATCTGTGCGCACCAATTCGGATATCTGTGCATACGCATCTTCCAACTTCCTGTTTTTCTGGCTTATCTCTCGACTCATACTGGAGAGTTCATTGTTGAGCAAGGATATGCTTTCCAAAACCTCATTGTCCGTGCTCCCCAGTCGGTCCCCGAGGAGCAGATAGCCGTTCCGACAGGCAAACGTGTAAAAACGATACAGAATCTCTGTATAGCAAATCCTTAATATTTGGGGCAGAGGCTTTTGGTGCTGCTTGGAAACAATCAAGGAAAATTCCTGGTCTTCCATGGAACATACAAAATCGCCTAAAAACCGGCCAACTGGTTTATTGGGCACATACAGGGTCCGGATGAGACTCTCATTGCAATCAAAAACAATGTAGTTTTCATCTATCAACACAATAAGCGTGGTCCCGGAATGCTCGAAGAAGGTGCCTATCAGATCCGGATGCCTGGCTATAGCCTCATATATGTTCATTATGCCTGCTTCCTCTGCCATTTTCTGGCCGTCTGTACAGCTTGACTGCAGTCGGCTGCATATCCATCCGCCCCAATCTGTTCCGCAAGATCGGGAAGCTCATGAAAAGCCAGCCCCCCGACCATTATTTTCGGACGGGGACGAGCCTCCCAGGTGCTGATATTTTGAATCACATCTTGGACAGCCTCCAAGTTAAAAGGCATGGCTACGGACAAAGCCAATATATCTGGCTCATAGGCGGCAACATGCAGCAACAGCTCATCCAGGGGCATATTGGCCCCTAGATACTCAACATCCCACCCATCCAGTTCCAGGCAGTTGGCTACCATGGTGGCCCCAATCTCGTGGAACTCATTGCTGGCCGCAGATACAACGGCTTTGCCCCGTTTCTTTTCCGGAGGCCGCATCAGGTCTATATACTGCATGGACATGAGCCTATTGATCAGAGCAGAGGCCAAATGCTCCTTAGCCACACTGATCTCCCCCTGTTCCCACATCTGCCCGACAGTGTACATAGCCGGTTGCAAAATCTGAAGGTAAAATGAGGCCAATTCCCCGGAAGACCTCACTGCTTCCTTTCCCAGCTGCAGAATCTTTTGTTTATCCCCGCGAATCAAGGCCTGCACAAAGTCCTGATACAGATCCCACCAGGCCTCATCCGGCTCTGGGGGAGCGAATCTAGGTTCTTGGGACCAGGCAATAAAGTCCTCATGTCGGGAAAGCATCCAGTCGTATATGGCTCGAAGGGGCTTGCTTGTATCTTCTGGAAGGGTCTCCTGCAAAGCGGTCCGCCAGGCATGCAGGTGAGCCGGAAAATAGGCATAGGAAAATCCCTGGCTGTGGTAGGCCCTATACACCCAGAGGATAGTATACATCAAAAGAGAGTACCGCTGCAAGGCGAAGACATTGCTCATGAATATCCCGTGATTCTTATGATTATCAAACATCATCTGCTTGGGATTATCTCCAATGAGCAGATTGATATCCGCTCGGGAGCTCATGATTTTGTTCACCTTCGCCACCAAAGCAGCCAGATTTTCCTTATACGCTTGGGCGCTGGACTCAGGGATTGAGGGCAGTTCCAAAAGATCGTTGTGTACCTGTTCATCCATAGAGCTCCCTCCAATACCTTTTTTTTCGTTTGACGAATAAGGGGAACCCTTTCTATACTTTGGTCGTTGCCGTCCCCTCAACCTCGTTTGAAACCTGATACCTATCTGAAGCTGGGCATGACCGCACCATCCTTTGAAGACTTTTTCCACCGTCTGTGTGAGGTAACAGATATTGAAAATCAGTCCCAGCTCGCAGAGGCTCTGGGGGTGGGACGGGCAGCAATCTCACTGGCAAAACAAAAGGATGCAGTCCCGTGGAGGTGGATTTTCACCTTGGCCCAGAGCTACAGCTTGAATTCAACCTGGCTGGCCAACGGCAAGGGAACCCCGAGCATTGATCCCGACTCAGCATATACAACCTGGTCCGGCGTGCCCCATGCTGTGGTGGTTCACCCTGAAGCCTCCCGCCTGGAGCTGGACAAAACCGCCCCCAGAATAGGCTTTTCCCAGCACAGTGCGTGGCCCCGACCCCAGCAGGATTTGGCCACCTTGGACATGGTCGGCCCATGTATGGAGCCGGAGATAAGAGATATGGACCTCCTGCTCATCGACCAAAGCAGCCGCCAGGTCCAGCCGGGGTTGATCTACGTCCTGGACCTTGTCGGCAGCCTGCTTGTGCGCCGGGTGGATCTCACCCCCCGAAGCATGACCTTGATCTGCGACAATACGGCCTTTCCTCCCTCACGCTTACTTGGCAAAGAGGCTGATCAAGTGCGCATCCTGGGCCAGGTCGTGGGCATCATCCGCCAATTCACCCCCAGCCTGCGGACAACGTCTGCAAACTGCTCCGCCGCGTGTGGGGACACATCTGTTCCCGGTTGTCCGCCTCACCCTCTGTGAGGCTGTCTTGCCTCGGACGAAGTCTGATGGCTTTAAAAAACATAAAAACTCTATTCGCACCTGCAAAGTCCCTACGCAGGCGCGTTTATCAAGGAGCAACCATGGCCAACCAATTCAAGCAAGCCCTCAAAGATGTCAGTGATGCCTGCAAGTTCGAACATTGGATCCGATTTTATTATATGACCAAAGAAGGAGACAGCCATAAGGTCCAGATCCCGGAGTCAGACATTGCAGCCATACAGCAAGAGCTGCCTTTATTGGCTGGATTGGCTGTGGAGCTTAATAATGAAATCATGACTCCAGAAAAATCTCAACAAAAAATCCACAAGTTCATTCAAAACCGGCTTGACGGGGAACGTTACGACATCAACCGGATTTTGTCTGTACTCAACAGTAAAAGCTTCCAGGTGGAAATGAGGACTTTTCACATGTGGGTGGAGGCCCACGAAGACCAGCTGGAGGAACGGGTGATGAGCTTCACGGAGTGGATGCAGTTCTTTGAGGCCTGGAAACGAACCGGGCAAGGCCAGGACATTCTGCAGTCCCTGTCCGCCCCCCAAGACAGCAGCCAAGAAACGACCCATTAACTGTGAACAGGCTTTGTCCCCGACCCCAAAAAGATAGAAGCTTCGTAATGTGTATAACCTCTCTCTCCAGATAAGGCACACATGCATTCAGGCCCCTCGTCCTTCATAGCTCAGAGGGGCTTTCCAGAACAGACCGGATCATCCGACAGGCCTCGGGAACTGCGGATCGGACGTGCTCGGAGAGTCCGGGACTGACCCGGTCAGGAATGCATTCCACCTGAACGGCCAGAATGCGTACGTCCACACCTGCCTGGGAAACAAGCTCCTGCAAAAGATTGATAGACGGAAATTGGTGCATGGAAAAATCCGCCTTTTTGCAGGCCGGGACCTCGTCCAGAGGGAGCCATACAAGCTCTCCCGGCCTCCTTTCCGGCAGGGACACCGCATCCACCAGAAGGATATGTTCCGGCTTCCTGGCACTTAAGGCCAGATCAAACAAAAGATCGCTGACACTGGTGCCCACATCCAGGGAGGCAACTCCCTGGGGCAGTCTTGGTCCTTCCTCCAATCTTTTGATGACCTCGGGTCCAAATCCGTCGTCCCCGAACAAGGTGTTTCCACAGCCCAAGATCACCGCCTTGCTGGTCATGAATTCGTGGATCATGTTTTCTCGTTCGTGCTCACAATGGTCCAAACATATCGGCCAAAACTCCGGCGCAGAGAACCACGGCGATGATTCCGTTCAAGGTAAAAAAGGCCAAATTGAGCCGGCCTAAGTCATCGGCTTGCACCAGGGTGTGCTCCCAGATAAGGACAATGCTCACCGCCAGCCAGACCAGGCCGTAAATCCATCCCAGTCCGGCCGCCCATCCGGCTACCAGAAAGAACACCGAGGCATTGACATGGCTGAAGGTAGACAGAAGCAAAGCACCTGGAATGCCAAACCGGGCAGGCAGAGACTTGAGTCCCACTTGGGTATCAAAGTCCACATCCTGGCAGGCATATAGGATATCGAACCCAGCCACCCAGAATGTGACCCCAAAAAAGAAAAGCACCGCCGAAAGGCTCAAGCTCGCTGTTTCGGCCAACCACCCGCCCAAGGGGGCCAAGCCCAAAACCGTTCCCAGCCAGAAGTGGCAAAGCCAGGTCACCCTTTTGCTGTAACTGTAGAGTCCTGACCACAGCAAAGCCAGCGGGGACAGGTACACACAGACCATATTCAGGCCGAAACAGGACAGGACAAAAACAATGGCTGCCCCCACGGTCATCATCCAGGCCTTGGACCGGGCTATTTGACCAGTGACCAGGGGCCTGTCCTGAGTCCGAGGGTTCTGACGATCGAACTTCTCATCCGCCAAACGGTTTATGGCCATGGCAAAGGAGCGAATGGCCACCATGGCCAGAGTGAGGAATAGAAAGGTTTTCCATCCCGGCCAGCCGCCAGCGGCCAGGAAGACCCCGATATAGGCAAAGGGGAGGGCGAAAACCGAGTGTTCCAGCTTGACCAGACGGGCAAAAAGGGAAAACTCCCGCCGTATTGTCGGCCAGGAGGGGGGTATTGCCTGGAACATGGGATTCCTTTTCGTTTGCAGGTGTATGGATCCGATCTCTTCTGTGACCCGGCTTACGCAAATAAACAAGACGCAAAATGTTCAGTGCGTGATCAAGGATCGGCGGTGCTCACACGAGCTCATTCTGGACCACGACATGTACAAACCGACGTTTTCCCACCTTGACCACATGCTCGCCCTGGGGGAACTCGTACTGGGCATTCATGATCTTGTGCTCGTTTGCGCTTACCGCCCCTTGCTTACATAACCGTTTGACTTCCCCTTTGGATTGACAGAGTCCGGATCGGACCAAGACATCGGCGATAAGAGCGCTCTGCTCTGAATCCACTTCCACCACCGGCATATCGCTTGGCAATTCATGTTGGGAAAAAACCCGGGCGAAATCCTGCCTGGCCCGGGCGGCTGCCTCTGAACCATGGAACCTGGCGGTAATCTCCAAAGCCAGCTCTTCTTTGACCTCTTTGGGATGTTTGCGTCCATGGTCCATTTCCCGGTTCAACCTGTGAACCTCGGCCATGTCCTTATCCGAAAGGAGCTCATAATAGCGGAACATGAGCTCGTCGGAAATGGACATCAGTTTGCCGAACATATCCCCGGCCGGCTCTTCAATGGCCACATAATTGCCCAGAGACTTGCTCATCTTCTGCACCCCGTCCAGGCCTTCCAGGATGGGCATGGTCAAAATGACCTGGGGCTCCATATTCTCTTGACGCTGCAAAGTACGGCCCACCAGGAGATTGAACTTCTGATCCGTGCCTCCCAGTTCCACGTCCGCTTGCATAGCGATGGAATCATACCCCTGAACCAGGGGATAGAGGAACTCGTGGATGGAAATCGGCCGATTGTTCTGAAATCGGTTGTGGAAATCATCGCGCTCCAGCATCCGGGCCACTGTATACTTGGAACACAGCTGGACAAAATCATAGGCTGTGAACTTTTCCATCCATGTAGAGTTGAACATGAGCTCGGTTCGTTCTGGATCCAGGATCTTGAAGATCTGCCGCTTATAGGTCTCGGCATTCTTGACCACTTCCTCCCTGGTCAGAGACACCCGGGTCTCGGATTTACCGCTCGGATCTCCGATCATGCCGGTGAAATCGCCGATCAAAAAGAGAACCTGATGCCCCAGTTCCTGGAAATGCTTAAGTTTTTGAATGAGGACAGTATGTCCCAGATGTAAATCCGGTGCCGTGGGATCGAATCCGGCCTTGATCCGTAAAGGACGGCCTTTATGCAGTTTCTTGATCAACTCGGATTCTTCAATAATCTCTTCGCTGCCCCGTCGAATAAGGGCCAGGCTGGCTTCCAAATCACTGTGCATAGTCCAACATCCGTATAGTGTGGTTTGTATGTTTTTTTTTAAGACTACGAATAAAAGCGCTCCACCGGCGTGAAGGCCGTGGCCCGGCCGCGCTCGTCGGTCTCCAGGAGAACCCCCTGGACAACAACCTCTCCCTTGCCCACAGTAAAGGGTTGAGGCAAGCCGGTTCGCAACCTCTCCAGGATGGGGCCCGGCTCCATGCCGATAATGGAGTGGTAGGGCCCACACATACCCACATCGGATATAAACGCAGTTGCATCCGGGCTTATCTGGGCGTCGGCTGTAGGGACATGGGTATGGGTGCCGATTACTGCGCTGACCCGCCCAGTCAGGGCGTAGAACATGGCCTTCTTCTCCGAAGTCGCTTCAGCATGGAAATCGACCAGAATATGACTGGTCTGCTCCTGTATCCTGGACAGGATGTCCTCAACCACCCGAAAGGGGCAATCCACCTGTTCCAAAAAAATGCGCCCCAGAAGATTGACCACAGCCAATTGCCCGTTGCAAACCTCATAGAGCCCCCAGCCCTGGCCCGGAACACCTGGAGGGTAGTTGGCCGGTCTCAGCAACCAGGAATTGGTCTGCATGCACTCGAGCACATCCTTGTGTTTCCAGATATGATTTCCAGAGGTCAAGACATCAATTCCGGCAGAGCGCAGTTGGGTGGCATTTTGGGCAGTCAAGCCGATCCCTCCGGAGGCGTTCTCAGCATTGGCCACCACACAATCCACTTCCCATTCGGCTTTGAGTCCAGGAAGCAGCCGGGCAACAGCCTTGCGACCCGCCCGGCCGACAATGTCGCCTAAAAAGAGTATGCGCATATGTATATTGTTACTTCAAGGTTCAACATTTGAGAGCCTGGCAGGGTGAAAAGGACAATATTTGTTGCCCTCTTGGGGCAAAAAATATTTCATGTGATTTCTACTTGGCATACTGCACAGCCCGCTTCTCCCGAATACAGGTAACCCTTATCTGCCCAGGATAGGTCATCTTGTCTTCCACGGCCTTGGCGATATCCTTACAAAGCAAATAGGTCTGATCTTCATCTATGCGCTCGCAGTCGACCATAACCCGCAGCTCCCGTCCGGCTTGAATGGCATAGGCCTTGGCCACCCCGCTGAACTCCGTGGCTACATTTTCCAGCTCTTCCAACCTCTTGACATAGTTCTCCAACAGCTCTTTGCGGGCCCCTGGTCTGGCCCCAGACAGACTGTCCGCGGCTTGAACCAGAACCGCCAGAATGGACTTGGGCTGAACATCTTCATGGTGGGCAGATATAGCATGGATTATGTCTTTGGATTCTCCGTATTTCTTGGCCAAATCCCCCCCAATCAAGGCATGGGGGCCTTCCACCTCGTGATCCACGGCCTTCCCGATATCATGGAGCAAACCGGCCCGTTTGGCCTTTTTCACGTCAATCTTGAGCTCAGCGGCCATCACCCCGCACAGAAAAGCCACTTCCAGGGAATGGTGCAATACGTTTTGGGAAAAGCTGGTCCGGTAATAAAGATGGCCCAAGAGACGGACCAATTCCGGATTTATGCCGTGGACACCCACATCGAATGTGGCCTGCTCCCCCATCTCCCGAAGCTTGACCTCCATTTCCTTGTCCACTTTCTTAACAATATCCTCGATCCTGGCCGGGTGGATCCGGCCATCGCTGATCAGGCGCTCCAGGACCTGCTTGGCCTTTTCCCGGCGCAGCGGACTGTAGGCGGAAAGAATGACCGTCTCTGGTGTGTCGTCGATAATCAAATCCACGCCGGTAGCTGATTCCAGGGAACGGATATTGCGCCCTTCCCGTCCGATGATCCGGCCCTTCATTTCCTCACTGGGCAGCTCAACAGCAGACACCGACTGTTCGGATACATATTCCCCGGCATAACGCTGGATGGCAGTGGACAATATCTCTTTGGCCTTGCGGTCAGCTGTCTCCTTGGCTTCCATCTCGATCTGACGGATCATGCGGGCAGCTTCATGCCTGGTCCGGCTCTCAATGTCCTCCAGCAAGCGACGCTTGGCCTCTTCCACAGTCAGACCGGAGATCTCCTGCAGGGTCCTTTCCTGTTCAGCCAGCACCTGCTCAACCTCCTGCTCCTTTTCCTCCAGCTCCCGTTCCTGTTTGGAAAGCCTCTTCTCCCAATCCACGAGTTCGCTTTCTTTTTCCGTGATCCGTTCCTGCTTGCTCTCTAAGCGCTCCTCCTTTTGCTGCAGGCGGCCTTCCTGCTTTTTGACCACATTCTCCCGTTCTTTGAACTCGTGCTCCATCTCCTTTTTTTGCTGGTAAATCTCATCCTGGCCCTGCAAAACAAGCTCTTTCTTGTGGGCTTGAGCTTCTTTTCTGGCCTCCTCCAAGACCCTATCCGCTTCGGTTTTGGCTTCTTCCAGCCGTTTGGCTGAGGAGACCTTGTGCAAGACATATCCGGCCCCAGCCCCCAACAGGATGCCGGCCAGCGCAATAATCAACAGCTCCATAACAGTTCTCCTTCAATTATGTCTCTCAGGCCATACGGCCTGTTGGCGTAAAAGAGCACAGACGCAGGAAGCCTCAAAACATCTTTTTCCGGGTCAATGCAGATGCCATATGGGGGAGCAAACCAATGGAGAACAGGGGCGCAACGGCTGCTAAGTTGCCGCTGCCAACAGGCAGGAAGCCTTGGATGCACTGCTGCGTTTGGCTGGAGGGGATAGGTTACACCCTTCCCGGGAATCGGAAACCGCCTTTGGCGGTGGATGGAGAGCAAACCCCGGGGGTCCGTGTTGCAGGCCACTTTGAACCTGGAGTACCAGGTGGGTGCATCTTGACATCCATCAGGCTTCCCGTATACCGGGCATGCTCAACAGGATGCACGAAGTTGCTCCCGTTTTTGAGTATGTTGGCTCAAAAATGGTTCCTGCAATCACCAAAACCCCAGGGCGTTCATCTCCTGTACCTGTTTGTTTCCTTACGGCTAGATACGTTTAATCAGCCTTCCCGGTCTATCTTGTCCAAAAGCTGAGTCAACTTGTCCTCAAGTTCATCCAGCCTTTGGCGGGTTTGTATGTAATCGTCAGCCAAACTCAAGGCTACGAGAATAAGCAATTTTTCATTATTGACCCGGGATCCATATGTATCCAGACCCTGGAACCGTTTTTTAATCAATTGCTCTGCTTGTCGAATCCTGTCCTCTTCGGCATTGGTTTTAAAGGAAACCTCCTGCCCAAGAAGGCGCACATTATAGCTCGGCATTCGTGCCTTATCTCTGAAGCTCAGTCACAAAATAAACAAGAAAATTGGTTTGATGATCTCTGCCTGCGATTGGTGACGGAGCCAACATTGGATCCTATATATCCACCTCTTGGATTTTTTTCAAGAGGCGGTCCAACCTGCTCAGAACATCATCCTTGATTTCCCGCTCAGTGTCCAGAGTTGTTCGCAGATCGGCATTCTCGGCTTCCAGCTCCCTGACCCTACGCAAAAGACGCTCCATGCGCTCTTCCAACTGTTCGATGAGGTCCATCAGGTCTCCTCATCTTTGCCCCCCACCATACGCCGGGGCATATTTTTCTGTTTGGCCCGGGTCAAAGCCAGAGTATTATCCGGAACATTCTTGCTCAGAGATGATCCAGCTCCCACAACGCTGTTCTCTCCGATTGTGATCGGGGCGATCAAGGATGTATTGCTTCCGATAAAGGCCTTTTTCCCGATGATTGTTTCCTGTTTTCTGTGTCCGTCGTAGTTGCAGGTAATGGTTCCAGCCCCGATATTGGCCTCTTCACCCACCTGGGAGTCCCCGATATAGGCCAGGTGATTGGCCTTACACCCAGAAGCCAAAACAGATTTTTTCACTTCCACAAAATTGCCCACTCTGGCCCGGGACTGCAGCCTGGTTCCCGGTCGCAAACGGGCATAAGGCCCCACCCGGCATTCTTCATCCACCTGGGCCTTTTCCAGATGGGAAAACTCAAGGACATGCGCGTCTGCAGCTATGTGCACATCCTGCATCCATACATGGCTCCCTATCCGGGCTCCGGATTGAATGGTACTTTGTCCATAAATCTCCGTCGGTCCGGTTATTTCAACTCCGGGCTCGATGTCGGCCAGAGGAGATATGCGGACCAGGTCCGGATTGCGCAGGGTCACTCCCTTGTCCAGCAACGAGGCATTGATTCTTTGCTGCAACAGGGACTCGCAGGCGACCAACTCCTTGGGGCTGTTCACACCCAAGAAGCTGCTGTCCCGACCGCTGTTCACGGCTAATACCGTCTCCCGGGCCTGTACACAGAGATCCACAAGCTCGGTAATGTAGTATTCACCCTGGGCATTATCTCGACTCAGACTCTGTATATATCTGCCGATCACTGGCACACGCAGGCAATACACACCTGCGTTGACTTCGTTGAGCCGGCCCTGGACATTGTACCGGAACAAATCTTTCTCTTCCACAACAGCCGCAACCGATCCGTCTTTCTGGCGGATGACCCGGCCGTATCCCGAAGGATCATCCAGATCAATGCTGGAAAAGCCAAGGGATGCATCCTGATCCTGACAGGTGTGCACCAGACTGGACAATGCCTCCCGGCGGACAAGAGGGGCATCTCCATTGAGCACCAGGCACCATTCACAGCCGGCATCCACCAAAGCCTCCCAGGCCATCAACAACGCATGACCCGTTCCCAGTTGCTGGGCTTGATGTATGTATTGCCCGGCGTACCCAAGGCTGGCGGAAAGGACGTATTCCCGGCCATATCCGACGACAGTCCATTGATGCCGAGCATCGATCAGGCCGGACACGGCCTGATGGACATACCACAGCATAGGCAGACCGAGAAGCTCGTGCACCACCTTAGGCCGGGTGGTCTTCATGCGGGTTCCCTTGCCGGCAGCCAAAATAACAACGCCTATACGGCCGCCGGCAGTCTCAGAGCAGTCCTCTTCCGGCATCTTTCCCTACTCTTTTTTGTCAATGGTTTCAGTCAGCGGATCTTGCACATACGTCCACTGCAATGCTCACAAATCTTCACCTTCCACAATGGACATCCACGCAAGAAAGTATAAACAGACCCTGGGCACAACGCAAGAAGCACGCAGTCGGTAATCCTGCCCGGATACGAAAAAGGCAGGCCGATTTCGGCCTGCCTTGAGTTTGCTGGGGCAAAGATATGCTCCTATGGCCCTAGCGTACCGTCAATCATGAGCTGTCGTCCCCTCTTCTTCGTCAATCCCTTGATGGATCGGGGATGTTTGTATTTGCAACTCATGATGTATGACATGAGACTAGGGTCAATTGCTCATCTTCAGCCTGATCATCAACGCTCACGTTCTTTGGTGGTAATTCTGTGAATCGCCCGTTTCAAGGCAGCCTCAGCCCGAGCAGCGTTTGCCCGGTCCCGCTCCTGCTGCAGACGCTGTTCAGCCCTTTCCCTGGCCTTTTTGGCTCGAGCGATGTCAATCTCTTCCGCCCGCTCGGCACTCTCAGCCAATATGGTCAGCTTGTCCTGGGTCACATCGGCAAACCCGCCGGAAAGAAATACATAGTGGATTTTGCCTTCAGTCCTGTAATACAGGGACCCGATCGCCAAGGCTGAAAGAAACGGGATGTGATTCTTCAAGACACCGAACTGGCCCATGAGGCCGGGTACGCCGACATACTCGACATCCTGGCTGAGGACCAACTTGTCCGGGGTCACGATCTCCAACCGTATTGTACTGGCCATAGTCACATCCTCGTGCACTAATGTTTATTGCATCTTTTCAGCCTTCTCCCGGGCTTCTTCAATGGTTCCCACCAAGTAGAAGGCGTTCTCCGGCAGATCGTCATGCTTGCCTTCCAGAATTTCCTTGAAGGCCCGAACGGTTTCCTCAGTTTTTACATAGGCCCCGGGAATTCCGGTAAACTGCTCAGCAACATGAAAGGGCTGGGACAGGAAGCGCTGGATGCGCCGCGCCCTGGCCACTGTTATCTTGTCCTCGTCGGAGAGCTCTTCCATACCCAGAATAGCAATGATGTCCTGAAGATCTTTGTATCGCTGCAGAATCATCTGTACCTGGCGGGCGGTCTGATAGTGTTCTGATCCCAAGACGTTGGGGTCCAGAATTCTGGAAGTGGAATCCAGGGGATCCACTGCTGGATAGATTCCCAGCTCAGCAATCTGCCGGGACAGAACCAAAGTTCCGTCCAAATGGGAAAAGGTCGTGGCCGGAGCCGGGTCGGTCAAGTCGTCGGCCGGGACGTAAATGGCCTGTACGGATGTAATTGATCCCTTCTGGGTGGAGGTGATCCGCTCCTGCAACTCTCCCAAGTCCGTACCCAAGGTGGGCTGATATCCCACTGCCGAAGGCATGCGGCCGAGCAGGGCGGATACTTCCATGTTGGCCTGTGTGAAACGGAAGATATTGTCGATGAACAACAGCACGTCTTCACCCTGTTCATCGCGGAAGTATTCCGCTGCCGTCAAGGCGGTCAAGGCAACGCGAGCCCGGGCTCCGGGAGGTTCGTTCATCTGACCGTACACCAAAGCCGCGTTGGGCAGTACCCCGGCTTCCTTCATTTCCAAGTACAGATCGTTTCCTTCCCGGGTCCGCTCGCCAACCCCGGCAAAAACGGATTTTCCTCCGTGCTGCTTGGCGATGTTGTTGATCATCTCCATAAGGATAACCGTTTTGCCCACTCCGGCCCCCCCAAACAGGCCCATCTTTCCGCCCTTGGGGAAGGGAATGAGCAGGTCAATAACTTTCACCCCTGTTTCCAAAAGCTCCACATCCGTGCTCTGATCGGCAAAGGTCGGAGCCGGGCGATGGATAGGATAATAGGTATCCGCCTTCACCTCCCCGCCTTCGTCCACTGGACGACCGACCACATTCAGGATGCGGCCCAAGGCGGGCTCGCCCACAGGTACCCTGATGGAATCGCCGGTATCCACAGCTTCCATTCCCCGGACCAGGCCCTCGGTTCCGTCCATGGCGATGCAGCGGACAATGTTATCCCCCAGCTGCTGCGCTACCTCAACGATGAGCTCTTCTTGGGCCGAACGACTGGGATCCTTGATGCGCACCGAGTTACGTATGTTGGGCAGCTGCCCCTCAGGAAACTCTAAGTCGACCACAGCTCCAATGACCTGCGATATTTTTCCAACCTTCTCACTCATTACGTGCCCCCTTTAACCTTTGAGTGCCTCAGCTCCACCGACGATATCCAAGAGTTCGGCAGTGATCGCAGCCTGCCTGGCCTTATTATAGGCCAACGTCAAATTGGAGATCATATCGTCGCAATTGCTGCTTGCATTATCCATAGCCGTCATACGGGCTGCGTGCTCACTAGCTGAGGTCTCCAGCAGTCCACGATAGACTTGTACTTTAATAAACCGCGGCAGGAGTTCGGCCAAAATGCCCTCTACTGACGGTTCATACATATACTGGGCGGTTGCCCCGCTTTCCTCCGCCTCTTCCTGCACCTCGCTTTGAACGACCGGCAGTATTTGCAATCCCTGCGGCTCCTGCTTACCCACAGACACGAACTCGCCGTAGACCAAATGCACCTCGTCCAAATCTTGATTGACGTAGGCGCTTATAAGCTCGGTGCCCAGATCATTGGCCAAGCTGAAATCGAAGCCGTCCATGCAGTCGACTCGAGACATGACCACTTCGAATTCCCGCTTGCGGATCTGGTTTCGGGCCTTCTTGCCCACACAGTAAAAGACCACCGTCTTTCCCTGGGCCGCCTTTTCCCGAGCGATGCTTAAGGCCTTTTGGATCAAATTGGTATTAAAACCTCCGCAAAGGCCCCGGTCTGAGGTCATGAGCAAAATGCCTACCGTATTGATGGTATCCCGCTGTTCCAAGAGAGGATGCGCTGTTGTCTCCACACCTCCGGCCATCTCCCCAAGCATATCGTAAAACTTTTCCGCATAGGGGCGAAATCGTTCAATCCGGTCCTGGGCCTTACGCAACTTGGCCGAGGCCACCATGTTCATGGCTCTGGTGATCTGCTTGGTCTTTTTGACCGAGGCGATCTTGTTTTGAACTTCCTTCAATGAAGGCATGGTTTACCCCTTTTGCTAGGCCTGAAAAGACTTTTTGAACTCTTCCACCGCATCTTGAAGCTTGCCCTCTATAGTGTCGTCCAGGGCTTTCTGTTCTTTGATCGAACTTAACAGATCACCTTTGCTGGCCCGGAGAAACTCCAGATACTCGGACTCAAAGCGCTTGACGTCATCCACGGCAATGGTATCCATAAACCCCTTTGTTCCTGCGTGGAGCACTGCCACCTGCTCTTCAACAGGCATGGGCTTATATTGATCTTGCTTGAGCAGCTCCATCATCCGCTTACCCCGTTCCAGACGCTCTTGGGTGGCCTTGTCCAGGTCGGAGCCGAATTGAGCAAATGCAGCCAACTCCCTGTACTGAGCCAGGTCCAGACGCAGCGTACCGGCCACCTGCTTCATGGCCTTGATTTGTGCACTGCCGCCCACCCGGGATACGGACAGACCAACATTGATGGCCGGCCGAAAACCGGCATTGAAAAGGTCCGGCTCCAGGTAGACCTGACCGTCGGTAATGGAGATCACATTGGTGGGAATATAGGCGGATACGTCTCCGGCCTGGGTCTCAATAATAGGCAAGGCGGTCAGGGAGCCTCCGCCCTCATTGTCGCTGAACTTGGCCGCGCGCTCCAGAAGGCGGGAATGGAGATAAAAGATATCGCCGGGGAAAGCCTCACGTCCGGGAGGACGCCTGAGCAGCAGGGACATCTGCCGGTAGGCCACGGCCTGCTTGGACAAGTCGTCGTAAATGATCAGGGCGTGCTTGCCGTTGTCCCGGAAATGCTCAGCCATGGTACATCCCGCATAAGGAGCGATGAACTGCAAAGGAGCGGGTTCAGCAGCAGTGGCTGAAATGATCGTGGTGTATTCCAGGGCCCCATGCTGGCGCAGAACATCGGCCACAAGGGCCACTGTGGACTTCTTCTGACCGATGGCCACATAAAAGCAGTGCACGTCGGTGTCTTTCTGAGCCAGAATGGAATCTACGGCAATAGCTGTTTTTCCAATCTGCCGGTCGCCGATGATCAATTCCCGCTGTCCACGCCCGATGGGGGTCATGGCGTCAATGGCCTTCAAGCCGGTATGCATGGATTCCTTCACCGGCTGGCGGGCGATGATGCCCGGGGCCTTGACTTCCACCAAGCGGGTCTCTTGAGAGGAAATCGGGCCCAAACCGTCCAGAGGGGTGCCCACTGGGTCCACAACCCGGCCCACAACAGCGTCGCCTACAGGCACGGAAAAGACCTTGCCGGTGCGCTTGACTGTGTCCCCTTCATTGATGTGGGTGTCTTCACCCAAAAGGGCCACACCCACACTGTCCTCTTCCAGGTTCAGGGCCAAGCCGTAGACTCCCCCGGGGAACTCCAAGAGCTCCATGGACATGCAGTTTTCCACCCCGTAGACCTTGGCGATCCCGTCTCCAACAGACAGGACCACTCCGGTCTCGGTCATTTCCATTTTCTGTTCGTAATTTTTAATTTGATCTTCAATGATTTGGCTTATTTCATCAGCTTTGATTTGCATAGCTCTTACTCACCCCTTTTGATGGTTTCCCGCATCTGGTCTAGCTGCGCCCGCAAGCTCGCATCGTAAACCTTGTCACCTACCTTCAGGACCAACCCACCAAGAATTGAGGTATCGGTCTCGTAGTTGAGGACCAATTGACCCTGCAATTGCTTTTCCAATTTTTTGGTTATCTGGTCTTGCTTGGTTTTGGTCAAATCAATGGCCGTAACCAGCTCCCCGCGCAGAATGCCCTCGTGGTCATCCAGGAGGCGGCTGAAATAATCCTGGATATCCAAGAGATTGGCCAGACGCTCTCTATCGGCCAGATACAGGCAGAACTGACGAACGGTCCCGGTGATTTCCAGCTTGTCCAACAGAGCGGTTATCACGCCCTTTTTGTGCTCAACCCGGACAATGGGATTCCGGAAAAGACGAACAAGCTGGGGCGCCTCGCGCATAACCTCAGCCAGCTGGGCCAATTGCTGACCGTAGGTGCTCAGCTCGTCGCTGCCCTTTTCTCGGCCAATTGCGAACAGCGCCCGTGCATATCGTTTGGCAATGACTTGTTCTCTCAATTGAGCACCACCTTTGTTAGATATTTGTCAACGAGCTTTTCCTGTTCTTTTTTGCTCAGCTTCTCAGAAAGCAGCTTCTCCGCGGACTGAATTATCTTGTCCGCCATTTCGGCCCGCAGACTCTCCATCATGAGCTGGGTTTCCTGCTCGGCTTTGATCCGGGCCTGCTCCTTGATTTTTTCCGCATCTTCATGGGCTTTGGCCAAAATTGCTTCCTTGGCGGCCTGGCCCTGCTTGTGGGCATCGTCGAGAATGGTCTGTCGCTCTTGGTCCAAACCGGCAATGCTCTCCTCAACCCGCTGCAACTCCTTGTCTGCACTGGCTTTGCGATTCTCCAGCTCCTGCAATTCATTGCGAATCGACTCTTTTCGACCGGAAAAGAACTCCTTGATCCGCTTTCCGGCCAGCTTATAGACAATGCCCAGAAAAAGAGCCAAGTTCAGGATTCGCCACAAGAAATCCTTCCAGGCTGCAGCTTCGCTTCCCCCGGCTTCAGCGGCTAAAGCCCCGGAAGCCGTTAATACACACACACTGACACCCAATAGAATCCAACATCGCTTATTCAACGCTCCACCCTCCTTCATGTTCTGGGTTTACGCCTTGACCAAAACCTTGTCGGTCACCAGTTTGGCATATTTTTTAACTTGTTGATTCAAAGCCTTCCTGGCTTCCTGACTCTGCGCCTCGATATCCTCGCGGGCGGCGTTGAGCATTTGCGAGCCCTCTTGACTGGCTGCAGACAGGATGTCCTTCTCCTCGGCTACAGCCTCTTTTTTCTGCGACTCCCGCACGTCCCCGGCTTCCCTGCGGGCTTGATCCAAAGCCGCCTGATAATCGGCTAACTTGGCCTGCGCTTGCTCATTGAACCGCTCCACCTCGGTCAAATCGTTGGACATCTTTGCCTGGCGCTGCTTGACAATGCCTCGAATGGGTTTATAGATAACCACATTGAGTAAAGCCAAAAGAATCAGGAAATTGACGAGCTGGATGAATAAGGTAATGTTGAGTTCTATCATGCCGCCTCCCTGCAATTTGTGAAATTTGTTGCAAACTGGGAAGTCTTTACCTTATTTCGGGGACCCTGTCAAAGATTTTTTGAAATGAAACCAGGTCATTCACAAACTCATAGCCTGCTTGCGGCCATTTGTTCTTTTTTTCACTAACCTGCATGCAATGGCCCCTCCCAAATCTCAAGCCGCTCTTGTAAGTCTGTATGATATGATCCATACTGGTGTGTATGCTCTGGTTCTGAGATAGGAGAGGACACACCGCCCCGAGGCCAAGCTTCGGGCCCGACCAAGAGTTGTCCATGAAAAATACAAATGATCACTTCCCCTGTGGACATGCTGCGGATACAGAAACAAAAGCCGTGTCCGCACATGTCAAAAATCCCATGCCCCTCCTTTCGGTCCGCCCTTTCGGCTGTCTTCCAATGGAGTTGAGCACATGAGCCAAGCGAATACTTTTTGTGATTTCTTGAAAGGCCTTGATCCATTTCGAATCCTGCCCGACCCGGAAATGGAAAAATTGGGCCGTTTTCTGGAGCCGACCCACTACCACCGGAACATGACCCTTTTTGTCCAGGATATGACCATAATCACCCATGTTTGCATACTTCATCAGGGCCGCTTGGAATACACCCTGGCCGAAGAAGGCGGACCGGTGAGCACCTCCGTTCTGGATGAGGGCAGCATATACGGGGCCCTGTCCCTGCTTTTCAACAACGGGGTATCCATCGGCAAGATCCGAAGCCTGGACGATGTCGTCTTACTGCACATTCCCAAGGAGATATTTTTAGACCTGTGTTCCCGGTTCGAGGATTTTGCCGGATACTTTGCCGGGCAATTCAGCCGCAAGGTTATGCAGGGTCCCTATCTGGACTATTTGAGCCGAAAGTCAAAAGGCGCCCGGGAGGTGAGCGGACCCTTTTTCCTAAGCAAACCCGTGGGCAGCATCCTGTCCCCGCATGTAAGTAAGTGCGAACTGGAAACCTCTATTCGTGACGCAGCCTTCAAGCTCACTTCCTCGGATCAGGATGCGATATTGGTGGTCAACAGCGCAGGGCAGGCTGTGGGGATTGTGACTGACCACGACTTGCGCAATAAGGTCATCATCCAAGGTCTTTCCACCCAGGCCCCGGTACAGGAGATTATGAGCCAGCCCCTGATCTCGGTCAGCGACCGCACCCTGGTCTATGAAGCAGTGCTCCTTATGATGCAGCATCGCATCAAGCAGCTGGCCGTGGAAAACGAAGCCGGGGTCTGCGGCCTTATCAGTGAGCAAGAAATATTTTTGGCCCAGGGGCTCTCCCCTATCTTTATCATGCATCAAATAAACAGCGCCCAAAACGTGCAGCAGCTCCAGCAGACTCTGTCGAAAAAGCCATATTTGATCAAGTCCTTGCTCGACAGCGGAGCCAAAGCTGAGCACCTCACCGACCTGATAACATCCATGGCTGATGCCGCCCTGGAAAGAGTGGTGGAGTTTGCTGTGCAGGAGCTGGGGCCGGCTCCGGTGGATTTCGCCTTCATTGTTCTTGGCAGTGAAGGGAGAAAGGAACAAACCCTGAAGACCGACCAGGACAACGCCATTGTCTTTGCCGATGTGTCCAAAGAGGAGCTTTCCCAGGTGCAGAGCTATTTCCTGCGCCTGGGGGAAAAGACCTGTGCGTGGCTCAATGAGGTGGGATTTGCCTATTGTGAAAACGATATAATGGCCCAAAACCCCGCCTGGTGTCAGCCTTTGCGCCAATGGCAGAAGTACTTTTACACCTGGATCCATCAGGCAGAAGGGCAGGACCTCTTGCAAGCCAATATCTTCTTTGATTTCCGGTTGGGATATGGCCAGCAAGGCCTGGTCACTGCATTGAGGGACTATTTATTCAGTTCTCTGGAAGATTGGGGGCCTTTTTTTCGTCACCTGGCCAAAAACGCCTTGTACTTCGAACTCCCTTTGGATTTTTTCGGCAACTTCATCTTGCAAAGCAACGAGCACAAAGAAAAGACCTTGGACCTGAAAAGTCCTATGCGCCAAATTGTGGATTTCGCCCGAATATACGCCCTCCAACATAAGATCGCTCCCACAAACACCCAAAAGCGCCTGGCTCAGATATATCAGGCCCAAGTCATCAAGCAAACGGAATACGACGAACTGCATTATGCCTACAGTTTTCTGCTCCACCTGCGTCTGGCCCACCAGGCCAAAGCTGTGATTGATGGGGCTTCGCCCAGCAACCTCTTGCCTCCGGCTCATCTCACCCATATAGAACGCCGGGCATTGAAGGAAGCATTCAAGGTGATCAAAAGGGCCCAGGACAAAGTGCGGGCTGACTTCACTGCCTTTCTGGGCTGATAGGGGAACCGGCGGGTTGCTGGAGATGAAAGGGACCAGGGTCGAGGCAGTGATTCATCTGCTCCACAGCTTGGCGCAGGGTGGTTATGCCTTTGTACTTGAGAAAGGGCAGCAAGGCCAAAAAGACCTCCGCAGCGGTCATGGCATCGCCAAGGGAAGTATGTCTGGCGTACAAACGGACACCGAGCCTTTTGGCCACTGCATCCAGGCCTTGATCCTTTTGATGGGGCATAAGCACATAGGAGAGCTTTGCTGTATCCAAAACCACATTCTTCAGACGTACTTTGGCCATTTCTTTCTTCCGATTCAGAAACTGCATGTCAAAGGCGGCATTGTGGGCCACAAGGACTGTTCCTTGGGCAAATCTCTGAAACAGGGGCAACACATCAGTTATTGTCGGCTGGCCCTCAAGCATCTCCGGCTGTATGCCATGGATTTGTATTGATTCAGCGGGAATCAGCCGCTGCGGATTGACCAGTTGGTTGAATATCTCCTGCAACTGGACCTTTCCATGCACAATCCGAACCGCACTTATGGAAATCACCTCGTCGCCGGCCTGGGGATTGAGGCCAGTGGTTTCACAATCAAACACCGTATAGGCATGCTCCTGCAACTCCCGGTCCCAGAAGTCATCACGGTCGTGGCTGGGCTGGTACATATGCAGATGGGAAAACTGCACCCCGTTGCTGGGACGAATATCCCAATAATTCTTTTCCCTCTCCCCGGACTGCCCAAGAAATATACATCGCAAGACCGTGTGCTCAGAATCGGAGCTCTCCTGAAGATCGATATCCATCCCATGCAAATGCAAGACCTCGTGTACCAGAAGAGGCGAGTGATGCTCACCAAGACCGATCAATGGCCAATCTTTCCACAGGTCAAGACTTTCTTGCAGCCCTTCCCTTTTGGGCAGAAAGATCTGAAGAGACAGGCCCTCATGGAGCTGGGTTGCGGCAAACAGAAATCTCTCCGGCCTGGATAGGTTGTGACATTTATCAACCAAAAAAGAGATGAGCTCCTGGAGAAGGAAAGTATCGGCGTGAATAAAAAATTCCTCACCAATCTCTTCCTGGACAAATGTAATGTTCTTTTGCACCCCAACCATCTCCATGATCATCTCCACGCTCACCAACTGCCTGGGCCATATACTCTGCACCACGCCGTGTTGGGCATCTATGACCCTTTTTTCATCAAATTCATGGCCAAGGAGCATATATCCCAGCAAGACCTGTTCCCTCCACAGGGGAACCATCTGCATATACAGCAAGGTATCTTTTTGACTATTGCAGGTAAACTCAAAATCCTTATCTGCACCGGAAAAGGCTATACGTTCCTTGAGCTCTTGCCATAAAAAATCAATAAGCTTTTGATTGATCAACTCCTGTATATTCTTGTTCACTCCCAAATAGCTGCAGGAAGGAATTCTTTGTTGATCCTGGCCAGCAGGCGTGAAAAGAGAGCTGGCTTTCTTATTATAGGTCAGTATCTCTCCCTGGTCACCGCAGGCGATGACCGCCAGGGGCAGATCGCTCATCATGGCCAGGTACAAGTCCTTCTCCTTTTCCAGGAGAAAGAACTGCTCCCGCAAGCCCTGCCTGGCCTCTTCCTGGACAGTCTGCAAGTGCTCGGCAAGCAGATTGACACTTAAGGCAATATCCTGGATTTCCTTGCAGGCCTTCAGATGGATGCGGTGTCTGGGGTTGGCTCGGGCAATGAGGTGGACTTCCTCTTCCAGGTTGTACAAGGGAAGAATATAACTTTGGAAGATCTCGTTGAGCAAAAGGAGCTGCCCTATCAGGACGCAAAGACCTACCACGAAAAGAGCCCCGAAATTGTCCACGAGCAAAGTCTTGAGCTGCTCCTGGAGCCCTTGGTCCAGACCGGTCCACAGGTAAAGACCCAATGCCCCCAGAAACAATGTGTAGATCAGGGCGAACAAATACACAAAGGCCCAATATTTATTTTTCAAGTTCCAGGTCGGCATATATTCATTCTGGGTAAATAACGATATTGCCTCCAGAGATTTTCCGGAAAATATCCCTCGCATGAAACGAGACGTCCCCCTGTTCGCTGGTTGGGTCGTCCGGGACCGCTCACGCGGTTTCACCCTGGATCAAACCGGCCGCTTACGAAGAAGAAACAACGACGAACAGGCCCGTTAGCCGCGGCGTTGACGAGATGCTTCACGTGCTTTTTAGAACTGCATACATCCATTTTTCAAGCTGTGTCGAACCCTAAAATGGATCTCAGATAACAAAAACATGCTGCACAAGGGAACACCCATTCCCACTAAGCTGCCCATGAGTATGTCTCTGGACAGATCTACACCTGAAAAATACAATCCAAAGTTGATAGCCACGCCAACCAGAAAATATGGAATATACAGCTTGCTCTTCTTATGCATCCGGTACCATAGCTTTTTTTCCTCTTCGTCTTTAAAGTACAGACGACGATATCTGTTGATGCCGACTTTGATATCCAGGTAATGATCTGTTTTTTCTGGTGTTGACATACACAACCTCCTCGTGTGCATAATTTCATACTCTGAGTTTGGGAGCCATACAAAGATTATCCACCCCAACATATTCACATTCCCAGCGGGCCTGGCATGGGCAAGGCCCGCTGGGTGGCTACCTTCTGGCTGGTCAGGGCAGCTTGGGTGATGGACTATGCAGGGCATAGGAGCATACATGACCCAAAAGCACAAACACGCCTTTTCCAGATCCAGGATCAAAAGCCATCTACGGCTATGGGCAGAACCACCAGGGCCTGGAACTGCTCCGGCCTGACCTAGTCATAGCGCAGCTCAACTGAGTACTTGCGAACTGCTTCCTTACTATTTTGCTTGCTGTACAGGGAAACCACAATAAAGAAGAGAAAGGCCAAAGGAATCCAATACACCTGATGTCCGGTTGCAACCTTAAAGCCAAATATCTGCTCACTCATAAAGAACCAGTGCGGACTGCCCAAAACCAGCTTGGCGTACAGCCAGCTGAAAAGAGTCAGAGCAGTAAACACCGCAGCTGTGGATACATGGGCAACAGTTGTGGACCTATGCCACCAGATGCCCAGAATCAGACCTGGACCGCAGGAGGCGATCATGAGCACAAACGCCCATCCCGAGAGATCCAGAACCATAGCCGGGGGTTTGATGGAGAGCAGAAAACAGACAACCATGGATATAACCAGCCACATGCGCATAGCTTTGATTTGATTGTCCTTGGCCCATTTGATGCCCAGGATATTGATCATCCAATCCCGGCCTATTGTCACTTGCATGACCATGGCCCAGGCCGAAACAGTGGACATGCATATGGCCAAGCCGCCGGCCACCAGGATGCCCAGCAGCCAAGGCTGCCCCAAGGCCTGGGTGGTGGCGATCATGGAGTAGTCCGTAATGCCTGCTGCTGTGGTTGCATAGTAATTCTGCAGAAACCCGAGCACGCCCACGGCGCTGTCCACACCCTCTACATTCATTGCCGGATGCAGGGTCTCCAAGGTCACCCGGGCAGCGCTTCCGATGATGATCAGTCCCATGTACATCAGCCCGCCGAAGAAAGCGCTCCAAAAAGTGGCCAACCGGGCTGAGTTGAGATCCATGGCGGTAAAGAACTTAACCACTGTATAGGGCATGGTCGCAAACCCATAGTGCCAGACAAAGAAGAAGCTGACGATACCTGTCCACATGCTCATTAAAGGGTGTGCGGCCCCTTGGGAAGAATGCGGCGGGAGCCAGAAATTGGGGTTATTGGTATCGATGGCCTCGGCCAATCCGGAAAAGCCGCCGTAATGCCCGACGATAAAAATAGCCACCAAGACCGCGGCAATGGTCATAATAATGCCCTGCAGCCCTGTGGCCCAGGTGGTAGCCACCATGCCGCCGTAGTACACATAGAAAAGGACCGCGGCAGTCCCGATGACCAAGGACCAAAAGTAGGGAATTTTCAAAATAGCCATCATAAACAAGGCTGTCCCCACCAAAGACAGGGTGATGTACAAAACACCGGTGATGATGACCGGAATGCTGGTCACCACGCGGACCATTTTCTCGCTTTCATAACGATCCGCATAATAGTCGGTAAAGGAGACCGGGGCATACTTGCGCAGTGGCGCGGCAGTCAACAGGGCAGCAAGGGGCATGCCCATGATGATGGCCATCATGGCCCACCAGAAGGGATAGCCCAAGATAAAGACGAAGGCGGGTAGTCCCAGAAAACTGGCCGGTGAGAGGTAGGACGCAGAAAGACCAGCCCCGTTGATGAAGGCCCCAACACTGCGCCCGGCCACAGTATATTCCATGGGACTTCCGGCAGCCTTGCGCGTATACCAGCCGATGCCGAATATGAGCCCAAAATAGGCCACTGCAAATAAAACGACCAAAGGATGGATAGACCCGATCTGTTCCATGCCCTAGCCCTCCTCAGTTTGCTGTTGGTCACGCTGCTCTTTGGCCTTTTTGGGTATCCAATACCACATCAAGGCTATTACCATAGGCAATATCCAAAGCAAAAAGAACATGTTGTACAAAAAGGGCAAGGGTATGCCCCATAATGTGGTATGCACCGTGCCCACATCGGTAATCATTTCCACCAGCATAGAACCTATGGCAAAGCCATACATGATAACCAGGCCCACCCAAAACACCGGGTACATGCCTTTAAACATAACCTCTCCTTTTGTTTATGGCGTTTTTGACTCCAAACGGCGTCCACAACAAAGTGAGTTCTTCAAGGGGTCTTATTCCCCTGATAAAGGTGTTGGCTGTGAGTTGACCGGTCACCATTTTCCGCACAACGCGCCTGCCGAGACTCCGTGCAATCCAAGGCCAGGTCATTTTGCCCCCAAATCAGCATCACGCAGCAACTGCTTCAGAGCCCAGAGCATCCTGGGCACGCAACAGGCCCTGCTCTTTAAAGCCTTGGATTGTTCCGCCCAAGAAAAGAGTAGACCTCCTTTGGGTTCCGGTTTGCTGGGTTATCCATTATTTAAGTTACACACGCCTTGGACCTTGAACCGGATTTTGCCTGCCATGCATTTCTGAGTCGGTGATTTGAGTTCAAACCGCTGTTCACATATCGTATAAGCGTCCAACTTATGCATGCATCTAAGCCCAGCTTTCTCTCTAAGCCCTCCCCTAGGAAGGTCCACTCCTCCGGCTCCTGGTAGCTTCATTGTGCAAAGGCGCTCACCCTAAACCCGCAATGCGCAAAGCAGGGTTTTCGGCCACCCCAGACGGCAAAGGGGTTATGTCTTGGTCATCTTTTCCGAACTGATTTCAAGCAACACTGCACTCTCTTTGCGCTTTGGCGAAAAAAGCTTTCCGGATTGATCAAGCATGACCCCTTTGTTTGGACCAGGTTCCTACTTTATGATTGAAATGTAGCGAATTCCAACATCTGGGTCAAGACCTTTTGTGCACATTCTTTGTCTGGTCCGCAGACCAATCCTGAATCCAAGCCCGTGTCTCTTGCTCAAAAAAACATAACTGACTCCAGAATGTTGCTTAGAGTGCGCGCATCCACTCCGGTTTGAGCTTGACCTGGCCTTGCAGGGCCTGATCGATGAGCTCCAGGGTTTTCTCCTTGTGATCTGGAAAACGCACTCGGATAGGCAGGTAATTTGAGGCGTGATTGGCCATGAAAAGCCCCCTGGTCAAAGTGGTATGGCCCAGCATCTCCCTGAGTTCACGGAGTATCCCCTTCTCGTCCGGGAGTTGAAAGTCCCCGTTTCTCCATTGGTCATGCAGCGGGGTTTTAGGAATGAGCATCACGGTCAAGGCCCCTACATAATCCGGGTCCATGGCCGTGAGCAGCTCTCCGGTGGCCCGGGCGTGCTCCAGAGATTTCTTGGTGCCGGCAATGCCCAGGAGCACGGTCACCGAAAGCTTGATCCCCGCCTGCCGTATCTTCCGGCCGGCCTGGATGAGCTCTTCAGCCGTAGTGCCCTTGTTGACAGCAGCCAAGACCCCATTGTGTCCACTTTCCGCACCCAGATAGGCGATGCCCAGCTTCTGCTCCCGCAGATCGGCCAAGTCCTGCTCGCTCTTTTTGCCTATGGACTTGGCGTTGGCGTAGGTTCCTACCCGGGTCAGCCAAGGGAGCTTTGTGTTTATGGTCTTTAGCAGGGGAAGCAGCTTGCGTTGGGGAATGATCAAGGCGTCCCCGTCCATCAAGAAGAGCCTTCGCTGCCTGTGCATGGTCCGAGAGGCGAAATCGATATCCTGATGGATAATGTCTTCATCCTTGATCCGAAATCGCTTATCCTTGTAGCTCCCGCAAAAAGTACACTTGTTGTGCGAACACCCCAGGGTGACCTGCAAGAGAATGCTGTTCGCCTCACTCGGAGGGCGGATACAGTTTCCTTGGTAATGCATCCCTTCCAATGTAAATCCTCCTTTGTCACATCTTGCCTAGCTTGTGTTGCAAGCAGATGATTGTTCGCCCTTGTGAATCAGATTTCATCACCGCCAGAGGCGGCGATGAAATCTGATTTCTTGACGAATATATGTTCTTCAGCCAATGTCAATGTACACCCCACCGGGAGACAACAAGGGAGGCTTCATGCACGAATTCACGGCCACATACAAAGACAAGGCCCTCTCTCCGGAGCAGGCGATCAAAAATATCAAAAACGGCAGCCGGGTTTTCATCGGCACCGGTTGCGGAGAGCCCCAGGCCCTGATCCGATGCATGGTTCAGGATATGAGCATCCAGGACATCGTCATCTATCAGATGCTCTCTTCCACCTTCGCCCAGTTCGTCAATGAGGACTCCTTCTTGAACCGCTTTTCCCTGAAAGTGTTTTTCATCAGTCAGCATATGCGCCAGGCCGCTTTTGAGGGAAAGATCGATTATATCCCGGCCTACCTGTCCCAGATCCCGGATCTTTTCAATTCACAGCAAATAGGCCTGGATGTGGCTTTGATCCAGGTCAGCCCCCCGGACAAGTTCGGCTATTGCAGCCTGGGCATTTCCGTGGACATCACCCTGGCCGGACTGAAAAACGCTCGGAAAGTGATCGCCCAAGTCAACCCCAACATGCCCCGGACCTGGGGGGACAGCTTTGTCCATGTGGACGAGATCGACCACCTGACCTGGCATGAAGAGCCGTTGGTGGAGATGATCAATGTGACCAAAAACGAAGAAATAGTCAAAAGAATCGCCGGTTATGTCAGCCAGCTTGTGGAAGACGGCTGCACCCTGCAGGTCGGCTTCGGCCATCTGCCTGACGCCCTTCTGCCCTATTTGACCGGAATCAAGGATTTGGGCATCCACACTCAAGTGATCACAGACGGCTTTTTACCCCTGCTCCAAAAGAACATCATCACCAATAAAAAAAAGTCCTATCTCCCGGACAGGGTGGTGGCCTCCCTGTGTATGGGGTCAGAAGAGCTCTATGAGTATGTGGACAACAACCCCATATTCTACTTTCGGGCTTCACAATTTGTGAATGACCCCAATGTCATCGCCCGCAACGACAATCTGATATCCCTTAGTTCCGCTTTGGAAGTGGACCTCACCGGACAGATATGCACCGACTCCAAAGGCTACCTGTTCTACAGCGGTATCGGAGATCAGGTGGACTTCATCCGGGGAGCAGCCATGTCCAGGGGAGGCTTTTCCATCATCGCCCTGCCCTCGACTGCCCAAAACGATGAGGTCTCCCGTATCGTTCCCCACTTGAGCGAAGGGGCCGGGGTGGCCACAACTCGGGGCGACGTGGACATTGTGGTTACTGAATACGGGATTGCAGAGCTGCACGGAAAGGGCATTTACCAGCGGGTTATGGAGCTGGCCCAGATCGCTCACCCCAAGTTCCGAGAGGAGCTCATCCACGAGGCCAAAAAACGGCACTACATATTCAATGACCAGCTCCCGCCCACCAAGCAGGACCTCATCTTTCTGGAAAACTACAAGACCTATCTGAGCCTGCCCAACGGAAAAGACGTCGAGTTCAGGCCTCTGCTTCCCTCGGACGAGTTTGCCTCCCGCAATTTTTACTACTCGTTGCAGGAAAACACCATCTATTACCGTTTTTTCAATATGCGCAAGGTCTTTTCCCGGGAAATGCTCCAACAGCAGTGGGCATCTGTGGATTACCGCAAAAACATGACCATCATCGGGCTGGTCCAGAGGGGAAAGCATAAGGAGATTGTGGCTATCGGCTCTTACGCCAAGGCGGATGAAGAAACCGCGGAAGTGGCCTTCGTGGTCAAGGAGGCGTATCAGAATCAAGGCATCGGCACCTACCTGGTCCAGACCCTGGAAATGATCGCCAAGGAAAACAAGTATACAGCCTTTACAGCCACGGTTTTAAGTGAAAATACGAATATGATCCATGTTTTTCAAAAATGCTACCCCAACGCCAAGCTCAAACGCAGCGGCGGCGGGGATGTGGAAATAGCCATGCCTTTTGACACCGAAAACGCAGGCCTTTAAAGAGACAGTCCCTGGCGCTCAGCCCGTAATGCCGGTTCTCTGGGGTTTTCAAATCTGGAGATTGTCAGGTGGTTGGTTTGCTCAGCAAGGCGCGCTGTCAAGAGATATCGCCCAAGACAAAGCGCCTGGAGAGTCCCCAGGCGCTTTGTGTATGCAAAGAGGCAATACCCACTTGGGAAGGATATCGCGGATGGTGAGTGAGGGCTTTGCTATGGACCTCGATGTTTCACAACCTTGAGCGTGCCCCAAACCCGGCTTAAGGCAAATTAACCCCAATGGCTCCACAAAAGGCCATGAAGGTAAAGACAAAGGAGTCAACAAATGCGGCTATGCCGGCAATCTTGGCCCCTTTGGGATTTCCTGTATAATGTGCCAAGCTTCCTCCCCACAGCACCGGAACCAGAAGCCCCAGGGCAATGGCCAGGAATACATGGGCATTGATCGCCGCCCAGACTGTAAATAGGAAAAACAAGAGTCCGGTCAGCATATTGGCATGAACCATGACCAGTCGGTTGGTCTTGCCCAAGGTCATGGCGAATCCCAAATACCACAAAGCCAGAATAAATGCTGCGGCAATGGTTGCGTCCAGGGCATTGCCGTTGGCCAAAACAAAGCACAGAGCAATGGTTTCCAAAAGGGCACCTGCCAAAAGAACAATTCCCAGATCGCGGGGATCATTCTTTCCCCACCCCAAATCCACACAACCAATACAAACGGTCATGATGGCTGCTTCCCACAGTAATGTGTTCATCGACGCATGAATAATTGCAGAAGGCTCTACCATTTCTTTCTCCTCTAAATATTAACTATTTCCACTTCCTTGTTCATATCGAGCTCCATTCCACAGGAATAATGCCCAGCAGCCCTGACTGATCATCACCCCCAAGGGGCAGGGCCGAACCTGGCTGAGCACCCGGAATACCGGCAAAGGAATCCGGGTGTCCCGCCAATACAGTCGGCCTGAATACCTCCTGACCTGTTTACTTCTTGGAACTCAATTCAGGGAAATCTTGGTAGAAATACTCGTATTCTCCTTTGTCCCCTCCGTCGTCCTTCTTTTTGACTTCCTGCTCCCGCAACTCAATGCGCCGTATTTTGCCACTGATCGTCTTGGGCACTTCCGGCACAAACTCAATGATCCTGGGAATCT
Source organism: Thermodesulfobacteriota bacterium (assembly GCA_051749205.1). Classification (GTDB taxonomy): domain Bacteria; phylum Desulfobacterota; class Desulfovibrionia; order Desulfovibrionales; family Desulfothermaceae; genus Desulfovermiculus. The sequence continues at coordinate 34,301 of JBNJII010000021.1, forward strand.
TGAATTTGGCCAAGATATTCATGGTGTGCTTGAAGAGTTCCAGGGCCAGGTCGCCGGATGGCTCGTAGTCCTTGGACAAGATCACATAGGCCTTCACCAGCTGATAGCGCTTGGGGTCCGGGCTGCCTACAACCGCTGCCTCGGCCACAGCTGGATGTTCAACCAAGGCGCTTTCCACTTCAAAAGGACCAACCCGGAAGTCGGAGGACTTGATCACGTCGTCAGCCCGACCAACGAACCACCAATATCCGTCCTTGTCGAAACAGGCCCGGTCGCCGGTGTAGTAGAAGTTGTCCACAAATACATCGCGCATCTTTTCCGGGTTCCCGATGTACTCGGTAAACAGGCCGATAGCCCGCCAGCGGTCCAAACGGACCACAATGTGCCCCACTTCATCCGTCTGGGTGATTTCGTTGCCTTCATCGTCGGCCAAGGTGATGTCGTACATATAGGATGGATAGCCAAAAGACCCAAAACGCATCTTTCCTTCCATCCACGGCGGATTGCCGATCATGGCTGTAGACTCGGTCTGCCCGTAAAAATCCCGAATCTCGGTTCCGGCGTATTTCTTCCACTGCTGGATGACTTCCGGATTCAGAGGCTCACCTGCGCTCACCGACTGACGCAGGGCCTTGAACGAGTACTTGCTCAGATCCAAGCCCACGAACATGCGCCAGGCAGTGGGAGGTGCACAAAATGTGCTTACTTCATATTTATCTATGAGTTCCAGGTACTTTGGGCCATTTAAGGCCTTGAAGTGAAATCCTGTGGCCGTAGCCCCAACGTTTAAGGGGGCAAAGAAGGAACTCCAGGCCCACTTGGCCCATCCGGGTGCACTCAGGTTATGATGGATATCGTCTGGCTTGAGGCCTATCATGACCGCTGTGGACAGATGGCCCAAGGGATAGGATATGGCCGAATGGCCGACCCGTTTGGGCAGGCCGGTGGTCCCGGAGGTGAAGAAGCAAAACAGGAGATCATCGGACTTGGTCTTGGCCGCATCAGCCTGATCCGCCTCTTTGTTCAGATCCGCGTAGCTGGTCCATCCTTCTTTTTTGCCCAGGACTATCTTGACTTTAGGCTGGTTGCCTGTGTCGGCCAGAGCCTCGTCCAGGACCTGGGCTGAGTCCTCGTCAGCCACGATCACATCCGGAGGATAGGTCTCAAAACGGAACTTCAGCTCACGTACAGTCATGCTCGTGGCTGTAGGCACGGCAATAAGGCCGCCTTTGACTGCGGCGAAACTGGCGAACCAGGTCTCAGGGACAATAGGTATCATCATGTACAGGTTGTGCCCCTGCTCCACGCCGTTCTTGCGCAGGTAATTCAAAAACTTGTTTCCGTTGGCGGCAAACTCCCGATAGCTGAACTTCCGCTCCTGATCAGATTCCAGATCTGCCCAGATCAAGGCCGGCTTGTCGCCTCGTTCTCGGACGTGCAGGCCTTCAAAGATCTCCGCGGCCCAATTGAAGTATTCCGGCCGATCCATATGGTTCAAACGTTCAAAAAAAGCCTTGGCTGCTTCTTTTTGCTTGTCCTTGTCTTCAGTGACGTTGATCTGCATCACGTCTTTGTACACTTGTTCCATGCCCATTGAGACCCTCCTTTTCGTTTGAGACAAAGGTGTTTGAAGACATGTTCAAACACATGAACACCTGCCATTCAGTCGATTACGAAGCAAATCAATGTTTATATATGACCCACCTCCCCTCTTTCCTGAACAACGTTTGTATACTTTAGCCCTACCCAATTCGGTATGAGCTTTCCTCCCCGAGAAACTTTCCGGATTTATCGAGGATGAAACTCGAGGATTGTAACCAAAATCTGTACGAAGTATCCCTTCTTCGTTTTCAAATGATTATTCACCCCTTTTCTCCAGACGCCAGCCTATCCTGGATCAACCTGGGGGGTTCTTAGGAATAACGAATAACCGGCACGCCAGAGGCGGTGCTGTGCTCCGGCAAGCGCAAAAACAGTTTTTGCTCTTGCATCTACCGACCCTTCCACTGCGGAGGCCGTTTATTCAAAAAGGCGCTCACCCCTTCATGGGCATCTTCCGTGGAGCAGAGCATAGCGAAATGGTTGTTGACCATTTCAAAGGCGCTGGCAAAATCCAGATCTTCCATGCTGTAAAAGGACTGCTTGCCCATGCGAACCGCAAGGGGACTCTTCTGGGCTATCTGCCCGGCCATTTTCCGGGTGGCTGACTCCAAATCATCCTTGGCTACCACCTTGTTCACCAATCCTATGCGGTAGGCCTCGTCCGCATCAATCATCTCCCCGGTAAGCAGCAGCTCCAGGGCCTTTTTCCGGCCCAGATTCCGAGCCAGAGGAACGGCCGGTCCCATACAGAAGAGACCAACATTGACCGCAGTCGCTCCGAATCTGGCCCCTTCTGCGGCTATGGCCAGATCCGCAGAGGCCACCACACCGATCCCGTTGGCCACAGCCAGATCTTGTACAGAAGCAATGACCGGAGTGCCCATTTTGGCAATCTGCAGGCTCATCTCCTCCATCTGCTGTACCCAGCCGTAATAATCCAAGGCCGTTTTGCCTTCCAGCTCCTTGATATCGATTCCGGCGCAAAAGGCCTTGCCCTGGCCCTGGACCACTATGACCCGAGCCCCGTCTTCCTGTTCCAGTTCCTGCAGAGCCTGGTTGAACTCCACAGCCAAGGCTGTATTGAACGTGTTCAGGCTTTCCGGTCTGTTGAAGGTAATGGTTCCGATATTGTCCTCGACGTGGACCGCAATCGATTCGTAACTCATGCCTGTCCCCTCCTTACTTTCCGTGAGTTCGCATCCCGGCAAGCTTATCAGGCCAATTGGATGCATAGACGACGGAAACGATTTCTTCAGCCAGGGTGTAGGGATCACTGTGTTTGCCGGCCAAGATCCTCAACATTTCATCCCATCTTCCGGCTTCTTGCAAATTCTTGACCACAGAATCCACCAATGCACTGTCCAGGGCGTGCTTGAGCTGCACTTCCGCCTTTCGGCGCTCCCTTTTTTGCAAGACGTCGCTGTTTCGCAAAATCTCGTAGTGCTCATCAATCTTGGCCCGGACCTGATCCACTTTGTCCAGGAAAGGCTTGGACTGGGCTATGTTTTCCACAGTCAGAATCGGGGGCCGCCACCCGGAAGGAAAGGAGTCAGCCATATCCAGGGCCCTGCTCAGCTCATTGAGGAGCTTGGCCGACCCGGGCTGATCAGCTTTATTGATCACAAACAGATCGGCTATCTCCATAACTCCGGCCTTAATGGTCTGGACCTCGTCCCCCATTCCGGGAGTAAGAACCAGGAGAATAGAGTGGGCATTGTTCATGATGTCCACTTCCGACTGTCCGGTGCCTACAGTCTCCACCAGAATGACGTCTCTGCCCATGGCATCCAAGACGTGTATGGCCTCATCCACGGCATCGGACAATCCGCCCAGTGCCCCCCGGGTGGCCAGGCTCCGGATGAACACGTCCTTGTCTTCAGCATGCTTTTGCATCCGAACCCTATCGCCCAAAATGGCCCCTCCGGTAAAAGGGCTGGTAGGATCCACAGCTAAGACACCGACTTTCTTTCCCTGCTTGCGGTAATTGCTGATCAGGGCGTCGCTCAAGGTGCTTTTGCCCGCCCCGGGTGCCCCGGTAAGACCGATGACATGGGCATGCCCGGTCAGGGGGAACAAGGCCTTGATCACCTCGGTAGCCCGGGGATTTTTGTCTTCTATATTGCGGATGAGTCTGGAAACTGTGCGCACGTCTGCGGACTGTATGCGCTCAACGATTTGTTGGGTCTTGCTTGAGCCCGGCTGTGTTTTTTGTGTTTCCATTGCCAAAGCTATCCCCTTCTCCAACTTACAGATCATCCCGGGGGGTGACGTTCGTTTTGACCCAGGAGATGATATCCTCAAGGGGTGTTCCTGGGGTAAATATTTCCTGCACGCCGCGTTCCCGAAGATATGGCAGGTCCTGTTTGGGTATGATCCCCCCACCGACCACAACAACATCCTCAGCCCCCTGCTCCTTGAGCAGGTCGACGACCTTTGGAAATAAGGCCTTGTGGGCTCCGGACAGACAGCTCAACCCCACACAATCGACATCTTCCTGCAACGCGGCATTCACAATCTGTTCCGGGGACTGATGACATCCGGTATAAACCACTTCGAATCCAGCGTCTCGAAAGGCCCGGGCCAAGATCCTGGCTCCGCGGTCATGTCCATCCAATCCCGGTTTGGCCACCAATATGCGCAGCGTCTTATCAGCCATTCTCTTCTCTCCCCATTGTTTCAACCCACACCCTCGCGCGGAGGGCGACAATCGGCCAGGGATGGTTGCGTGGTAAAGCTCAGGTCTCAGATTTGCCAGAGGCGGCGCTGAACCCTGAACGACGGATTAGAACAATCCAGGATCCTGGTACTGGCCATACACCTCACGGTATACATCGCAGATCTCTTGTTCAGTGGCCAAAGCCTTGACCGCCTCAATGCAGTGAGGCATGACATTGTCGCCATTTTTGCAGGCACTGCGTATACTATCCAAGGCTTGTTTGACAGCTTTGTCATTGCGCCTGCGCTTTATGTCATTTAATCGCCGCAACTGATCCTGCTCTACTTCCTCATCTATATCCAGGGTGGGGCACTCTTCCATCTCTTCAGTGGCGTACTTGTTCACCCCGACCATGACCCGTTCCCCGGATTCCACCTGCTGTTGGTATTTATAGGCTGCATCGGCTATCTCCATCTGAGGATATCCTTGGTCGATGGCCGCCAGCATGCCGCCCATGTCGTCGATCTTTTCAATATATTCCCAGGCCTGCTCTTCCATCTCGTTGGTCAGCTTTTCCACAAAATAGGATCCGGCCAATGGATCGATGGTGTTGGCCACCCCGGTCTCTTCAGCAATGATCTGCTGGGTGCGCAATGCGATTTGTACCGCGTGGTCAGTAGGCAGACACCAAACTTCGTCCAAGGAGTTGGTGTGCAGGGACTGCGTTCCTCCCATCACTGCCGACAGAGCTTCCAGAGCAGTACGCACCACATTGTTGTATGGCTGCTGCGCGGTCAGGGAACATCCGGCCGTCTGGGTATGAAAGCGCATCCACCAGGAACGTTCGTTTTTGGCTCCGTAGCGTTCGCGCATCACTTTCGCCCATATGCGTCGGGCAGCCCGCATCTTGCAGAGCTCTTCAAAGAAATCTATGTGGGAGTTGAAAAAGAAGGACAGCCGGGGCGCGAACTCATCAGGATGCAGCCCCTTGCGCTCCATGACATCCTCCACATAGGCCATGCCGTCACGCAGGGTAAAAGCCAGCTCCTGAACGGCTGTCGAACCTGCCTCCCGGATATGATATCCACTGATGCTGATGGTGTTCCATCTGGGCACATGTTTGGCCCCAAACTCCACTGTGTCGCTGACCAGTTTAATGGACGGCTCAGGAGGCAACATAAACGTTTTCTGGGCAATAAACTCCTTGAGCATGTCGTTTTGGATGGTGCCCCCTATTCTGTCCAAAGGCACTCCCTGCTTCTCGGCACAGGCGCAATACATGGCCCACATGACTGTCGCCGGAGGATTGATGGTCATAGAGGTGGTCACTTCCCCTAAGGGGATTTTATCCACCAGAATATTGAAGTCCTCCAGAGTGTCGATGGCCACCCCGCATTTACCGCATTCGCCCAAGGCCTTGGGGCTGTCCGTGTCGTAGCCCATGAGGGTAGGAAAATCAAAGGCCGTACTCAATCCGGTCTGCCCTTCCCGGAGCAGCATGTGCCAGCGCTCATTGGTATCCCTGGCCGAGCCCATGCCGGAAAACATGCGGTAGGTCCACAGCCGTCCCCTGTAGCCCGTGGTCTGGACTCCACGGGTAAAAGGATACTTCCCGGGAAAACCGATATCCCGTTCAAAATCGAGATCGGCCACATCCTCCGGAGTATAGAGGCGTTTTATTTCATGATTGGAGACAGTGGTAAAGACCTCTTTGCGCTCACCTTTCTTATTGATGAGCCGTCGGACTTCATCCTCCCACTGTGCGCGTAGATCGCTGCATTTATCCAATACTTCTTTAGCAAAATACATTGCTCATCTCCCTGCGTGCAGATTGTCCTGTCCAAAAGACCTTCATACTCCGATCCGGGGCCCGCCGAGGCATGGTACCCGAGGGCTCAACCAAAAGCGCCTGTGCAATGTGTTTTGCACAGGCGCTTTCAAGAACAGGTCAGCTGTACTCGTAGATACCCTTGCCGCTCTTGCGTCCGAGCCAGCCGGCATTCACATACGACTTCAAAAGCGGGCAGGGCCGGTACTTGGGATCACCGTAGCCGTCCTGGAGAACCTCCAGAATGGACAAAACCGTGTCCAAGCCGATGAGATCGGCCAGGGCCAGAGGGCCCAGCGGATGGTTCATGCCCAGCTTCATGATCTGATCGATGCCCTCGGCGGAAGCCACTCCCTCGTAGAGCTCCCACAAAGCCTCGTTGAGCATGACCATGAGCACCCGGTTGGAGACAAAGCCCGGAACGTCCCGACACTCCACCGGTATCTTGCCCATGGACTCGGATATCTGCCGGACTGTAGCTGTGACCTCCTCGGTGGTGGCCAAGCCGTTGATCACCTCCACCAGCTTCATCACCGGCACCGGGTTCATGAAATGCATGCCGATGACCTGGGCCGGACGATTGGTGCAGGCTCCGATGCTGGTGATGGGCAACGAGGAGGTATTGCTGGCCAAAATGGCATGGGACGGGGCCTTGGCATCCAGCTCCTGGAAGACCTTGGCCTTGATCTCCATCTTCTCCACCACCGCCTCCACGGTCAGATCGCTCTGGGAGGCCGGCTCCAGGTCGGTGACCGGGGTGATCCGGGACAGGACCTGATCCTTGTCCGCGGCTGAAATCTTTTCCTTTTTCACCATCCGGTCCAGGTTCTTGGATATGGAGGCCATGCCCTTATCCACCAGATCCTGGGAAATATCGCTCATATAGGTTGTGTATCCGGCCTGGGCGGCCACCTGGGCGATGCCGTTGCCCATCTGTCCGGCCCCGATGACCATGATCGTCTTCACATCCATTTTTCTCGTCCTTCTAGCTTGTGTGTTCTCGTTTTTCTGATCGCTCGTATGAACAAGATGTACCTTGAAGAGGGCCTGCCCTCTTGATAGAAAAGCTTTCCCCTGGATTGCCCGGTAAGTCTGATCCCGATGTATTCGAAGCATCCTGGCCGGGCAATGACGGAGGGGGACATCCGTGCGTTTCACTGGTGATCAAACTGGCGGCTTCTTACA
>JBNJII010000022.1:0-39752 GCA_051749205.1 Thermodesulfobacteriota bacterium
TGCCGGGAATCTGATCGGAGGAGATATGCATGAAGCTGTATTCCTGGAATGTGAACGGTTTTCGGGCCGTGGTGGACAAGGGGTTTTGGGACTGGTTCAGGCAGTGCGAGGGAGACGTCGTCTGTCTGCAGGAGATCAAGGCCGATCCGGAGCAGGTGGATGCAGAGCACAAGGAGGTGGACGGGTATACTATGTACTGGAATCCGGCCCGGGTGAAGAAGGGCTACTCCGGGGTGCTGTCCATGACCAGGGTTGAGCCGCGAAGTGTAGTTTATGGGTTGCCCCAGGAGAAGTTCCAGGGCGAAGGACGTTTGATCCAGATGGAGTTTCCAGATTTTTACCTGTTTAATGTCTATTTTCCCAACGGCAAGATGAGTGATGAACGTCTGCAGTACAAAATGGAGTTCTACGATGCCTTTTTAAACCATGCCCAGGAGCTGCGCAAGGAAAAGCCCATTGTGGTCTGTGGAGACGTGAATACGGCCCATACAGAGATTGATCTTAAAAATCCCAAGGCCAACGAGAAGGTCTCCGGTTTTCTGCCCATTGAGCGGGAGTGGATCGACAAGTTCCTGGCCGCCGGATATATTGATACCTTCCGCATGTTTGTTTCCGAAGGCGGCCACTACACGTGGTGGACCTACCGCTTCGGGGCCAGAAAGAGAAACGCGGGATGGAGAATCGACTATTTCTTTGTCTCTGAAGAGCTGCGGGACAAGGTGACCAACTCCTGGATCGAGTCCCAGGTCATGGGCTCGGATCACTGCCCCATTGGGCTGGAGCTGGATATATCAACTGGAGTGGAAGACTAAAGATCTCGGGGTAACGACCGAAACACAACAAGCGGCGTCCAATCCAACAATAGTCTGTACAAATTCCAACAAGAAGTGAGCCCATGTCCTGGAGACTCAGTGAATTGCTGCTTATAGCCTGCATTTTCTTGATGTTTACTGGATGCAGTAAGACGCCTGTTCCTGCCTCTCACGTTTTTTCCACCCAAAAGACAATGCAGTCGGCCCATCACTGGGACGTCTTGGCTGAGGATGTCGCTGCCCGGGTCGAAGATACATTGGCCCAAAAAAATGTTGTTTACGGTCATCGCCTCTATGTGGACACTCAGAAAAGGACTCCATTTCATACAGGATTTCAGAGACTTTTGCTGGGGCATTTGCTCAAGCAGCCGCGAATCGGTATTGTGAAGAAAGATAACGCATTGTGTCACCTCAAGATAGAGGCTCAGGTTGTGGAGCATGCCTCCAAATATGCAGTTCAGCCTCCCTGGAAGCTGACTGCTTTGGGAAGCGGTGTTTTTGCCGCCCGGCGCATGGCTGAGTGGAGTTCGAATCACGTTTGGGCTACCCTTCCCGCAATCGGTTTTCTCGGGGATCTGTTTCTTTCTTCCGGCATGTACGGGGTGGATCTGAATACAGAGGTGATTATAACCAGCATGTTATGGCATGACCAGGAGCTTGTGCATTCATCAGCAGACATCTATTACATCCATAGGCCGGATCGGAAACAATATGAGCAAAGGCTCAGCAGATATCAATTGGTTTCCAAAGACTTCTGAGGAAATCATGTTCTGTATGTGTCTGCTGGTGAATATTTCTTGAAGCTGGAATTATTCGTATGCAAAAAAAACTCTTCTTTGTCCTTCTGGCAGTATGGGTTGGATTTTCTGGATGCGCGCCTAGGAGCGGACAGCAAGATACAGGGAGTCATGTATACATGACTCCGAATGATTTCTATGTCCAGCCATTTGGCAACATCCTGCAAGGAAGCTATACAGCCGGAGATGTTCTGGCTGCGGAACTGGAAGAAAAAGGTTTTGATCCAAATGGTCCTGTCTTATCGGCCAGCTTTGTGAACAACGATAATCTGGAGGCATCCAGCAGCCTGGGACGACTCCTCTCGGAACAGATCAGCTCTAGATTGGTTCAGCACGGAATAAATGTAAAGGAAGTGAAGCTGAGAAAAAGCACGTTGTACGTTCGTCACCAAGAGGGGGAGTTCATGCTTTCTCGTGAAATCAAGAATCTTGGGTTGGACTTTGATGCCCAAGCTGCTTTGGTGGGTACCTACAGCGTGACCCCTTTGCGCATTTTTTTGACCACCAAGATTGTCCGTACATTGGACAATACAGTGATTGCCAGCCATGACTATACCCTGGCTCAAAATGCAATCACCAGGGAACTGGTGCGCTAGGATCCACAAGAAAGGAAAGTAAGATATTCAGGCTTTCTTGACGAACATAAAGAACAAGCAGGCTGGAGGCGGTGTGGATGATACTGGCTCGATAGGCAAGAGCGTCTGTCCAGCCTACGGCAACATCATAGGCAGCTTTCAGGTGTTGGGCTGTGCTATTTGGGCCGTGGCGGTGCTTTTCCTGGTCTGTGGATGTTCTTCACATGTGCAACCCGGCAGCAGCCCATTGGTCAACAATCCAGACGGATCCATTTCTGATGCCTGCTTGCCCCGGTCTGTATATGCTGCTCCCGAACAGAACGTGTATTCCTCCTCCCGTGCGGTGATCCAGACTTTTGGCGCACCGTATTACACCGAGGGGGTGGGGGCTTTTGCCGCCCGGAGTCTCTCCCGACAGTTGCTCCAAGAGGACGTTTTTTCCAGTGTTCGCTTGGAGTCTGAGCAGGATTCCTTTTCAATGCGGGAATGGGAACACATCCTGGCTCAAGAAGATTGTGACCTGCTCATTACCGGGAAGGTTCTCTTTTTTTTGGAAGGAAGCTCACAGCAGCCCTCGAAAGCACTTGTAGAAACCAAAGCGTTTGAAATGGCCGGCGGCTCCCTGCATCTCTTATGGCACATGCAGGCTGAAGAAGTCAGCGAACCCCGTTCGGCCAAAGACTTGTATATCTTCCGTCTTCCCCCAGTACCAGCTCTTTCCGGCCAGGACCTCATACAAAGATGCACCGCGCAATTCACTCAGGCTTTTCTGCATCTTCCTCCCCGCCAGGATGCTGAGCATAGAACACACTTAACACCTGGGGGTGTTTTGCAACCCCAGAGGGCAGGCATTACGCGAAGACGCGAAGCACTGCCCCTACCCGGAGGATCCCGATGATTCCTCAAAGTGCGTCAGAGCCCCAATACTTTCATATAACCCGGCACCTCATTGTAGGGGCAGCCTAGGCGTCTTCCGCCGTATGGCTGCCCTCTAAGAATAACAAGCCCACGGTGTTCTGTGTGTATAAAGAACTGCCGCCAGGAAGCGAGGTGAGCAGGACAAAATAAAGGCCCGGGGCGTGTGCCCCGGGCCTTTATTGTATTTTATTTTGTTTCTTCAGCATCTGTTTTTAAAGGCCGGGAGAATTTCTTTTCGACTGTATAGCGATGGCATGGTCCGCTGTTCCAGGTGCAAAAGGGATAAAATCGGCCATCAGGGGCGGCGTAATGGATGACACAGTGTTGGACCCGGTCCAGCTCAAAGTTGTAGGCGTCCTGAAAATGCATGGCCGTCAGAAGCATGACGTCGAAGCGCTGGCCCATGGTGTGGAAAAAGTGCCCACGCTCCGGTCTCTCTACCTTTCCGGCCTCAATAAATGTGTTCACAAACTCGAGGAGCTGATCGAAGTCCAGACCTTCCGGGGCCTTTTCCGGTCGAAAATATTTTTTCAGTTTGCGCATGAGCTGCAATTTTGACCACGGCTTGCGCCAGGAGTTTTTTTCCAGGGCCTCGGCCTCATGCTGGACATCTTGCATGGCGGCTTGGATATCGAAAAACCTGGTCAAGGGTACGGCCTGCTTGGTGGTACGGTCCACAAGCAGGTAGGACGCAGTTCCGCAATGCGGGTGGCAGTTGAAATGATTCTGCGGTGTGCCCTTGATGGCCTCCACCAACCGGCTGATGGGGTTGACGATGGAGTAGGGATACCAGTCCTCATACATATCCAGGATGCCGGATTGTTCCTGGATGTCCCGGGCCATGTCGGACATGGTGTAGCGCATTTCTTTGCGCTGGGACTCGTCGTATCTGCCGGTCAGGGAAACGGGCTGAAAGCTGACTGCGGTGACCACATCGCTGTTTTGTACTGCGAAATCCAGGATCTGGCCCACCTGGTGGTCGTTGAGACCGGAAACGATGGTGGGCACCAAAGTGACCATGACCCCTTCCTGGCGCAGATTCTCAATGGCCTGCATCTTGGTTTCCAGCAAGGGCCGACCTCTGGATTGTTCATAGATATCGTCGCTGAGGCCGTCGAATTGCATATAAACCACATTAAGCCCGGCTTCAGCCGCCTGAGCGGTGAATTCCTTGCTCTTGGCGAACTTCAGGCCGTTGCTGGCCACTTGAATGTCCAAAACACCCCTGTCCTTGGCCATGCGCACGGCTTGGATGAAATCCGGGTGAATGGTGGGTTCTCCGCCGGCATACTGTACGCTGAGCGGCGGCCGGGGCTGAATGGACATTGTCTGGTCCAGCATGTCCTGTAACTGATCCATGCTCAGATCAAAGACCCGCCCGCTGGCATTGGCATTGGCAAAGCATATCGGGCAATTGAGGTTGCACCGGTTGGTCAAATCGATGTTCACCATGCAGGGAACATTGAGGTGGCCAGGGCACAGGCCGCAATCGAAGGGGCAGTTGCCGGTGCTTTCCGTATGGGGTGTATCCAGACCTGTTGGGAACTCGTAATGGGTCTTACGGCGGTGAACAAAAAAGCTGCTGTCTCTGTCCACCAGTTCGTTCCATTGTCCATGTTCAGGGCAGTTCTTGAGCATCCATACTTGCCCTGCATCTTCATACAAAATAGCGTCCAAAACCTTTGTGCATTCCGGGCAGACGCTCTTGGTCTGAAGCGGGAGTTCCACGGTGCTGTCTCGGCTGCGGATATGGGAGAGGTCTTTTTCAAAAAACATACGTCCTCCTTGTCAAATGAGATATTGTCCCATCCAGTGCACCTATCGATCTGAGGATAGATGGTATCTTCCTTATACCAAGACCTTGGCTTGATACTTAACCACTTCTTTGAACTCAGCATCTTTTCATGTTTCCGGTGCTGGCTGTATGAAAGCCACAATCTCTGAAAGAGGTATAAGCAAGAAGGATGATTGTAACTTATATATTATAATACTAATGCATGCAGGGAAGCGAATCAAGGGGGGGTGGGCAAAAGACACGGTCATTTTGTTCTCAGGATTGCAATTGCCGGCAATATGGGGTATGATTCACACATGATACGAGAATCTTTCCTAAGAGGTCAGACAGGACATAAGAAAACAGGTGCTTGGTCAGCCAACCTTTGCCACCCTACCAGAGGGATTTGGGTTTTTGCTTCCTATTGTCAATTTTGAGCAGGCCGTGTCCTGAAAAAAATCCCAACCAAACGGCAACATTTTTCGAGGGCAGGCGTTTCCTGTTGCAACGTTTAAGTACCAGGAGGTTCGGCGTATGCGGAAAATGACATTCATGCTTTGTGTCCTGTGGGTCGTAGGGATGTGTTTGGCAGTGTCTGCTTTTGCTGCAGATCGAGAGGCTATTCAAGCCAATGTAGACGATGTTGTTGCCACAGTGAATGAAGGTACAGACCCAACATCAATTCACAGCAATGATTATGACCCGTATGTGTACATTATGGAGCAGGACGGAAACCTGGTCGTTCATCCAGAGCTCACTGGCAAAAAATTGAAGGAAATTGCCCAACCGGTCTATGATGCAGTCATGCAGGGAACCGAGGCCGGTGCCTGGGTGGATTATGAGTGGAAAGGCGAGCAGAAACACGCCTATGTACGTAAGACAGACTGCGGCCTGATGGTCGGAAGTGGCTACACGGAATAAGGCAGGATTTGCAAAAAGTTCGTGCATCCTATGTGTTGTCCGAGACGCAATGCCGAGATGTGCAAAAGAAAAAGGCAGGTTGTACAACCTGCCTTTATTACTTGCAAATTTTGGTGCCGAGGGGGGGATTCGAACCCCCACGAGCTGTTGCTCACTACCCCCTCAAGATAGCGTGTCTACCGATTCCACCACCTCGGCGCAATAAAATATACTATCCGATACTCTTTGTTCTGTCCAGCTTTTTTATTCTCCGGACTCTTCATCGGCCCCCGGCTGCTGGGCCTTCTGTTCAGAAGAGGTTTCTGCTTCCTCCTGCTCCAAGACCACAGACTTCGGAGGGGCGGCTCGTTTGCTGGCGTCCATATAAGTGAAGGAAAGGGAAGTGATAAAAAATACTACTGCCATGGCCACGGTCAGCTTGGACAGCAAGCCGCCGGCACCGCTGCTTCCAAACAAGGAGGAGCTGGATCCGCCGAAAATTACCCCCATTCCCTGAGCCCCGGATTGCATCAAAACCAAGGCTATGATTGAAACGCAGGCAATGACATGGATAGTAAGGATAAGTGTATTCACTTTGATTAGTCTCCGAAAAATTGGATTCAGGAATATGTACCAGTGCAGCTTTGCAGGGAAATTAATATTTCGATTCATGAGTACTTGAGGCCCCCATGGCTATTTGGGCCATGCTCTCCGCCTCCAGGCCTGCTCCACCTACCAGGACTCCGTTCACATTGTCAATACCGATGATTTGGTCGATATTGTCCGGCTTGACACTGCCCCCATAAAGGATGCGCACCTTTTCGCCCGCGTGGGGAACAAGGGCAAGGAGCTGTTCGCGGACAAAGGAGTGGGCTTGGGCAATGTCCTCCTGCTTGGCCACCTTGCCCGTACCGATGGCCCACACCGGCTCATAGGCAACCAGGAGCTGATTCTCCAGGTCAGTCTCCTCCAGGCCGGACAGGGCAGTTTTCAGCTGTCCTTGCAGAACCTCTTGCAATTGGCCGTTTTCCCGCTGGGCAAGGGTTTCTCCGATACACAGGATGATGCGTAAGCCCTTTTCCAGGCCGAAACGAACCTTATGGGCCACAAATTCGTTGCTTTCACCCAAGACATGCCGCCGCTCGGAATGTCCGGCCAGGGCGTAGGAGCATCCGTGGTCCAAAAGCATATCCGGGTTGATCTCTCCGGTATAGGCTCCTTGCTCGGCAGGATAAAAATTTTGGGCTCCCAAAAAAAAGTCCGGCCTTGATCCCAGGCCCTCGGCGACGGCATGGAAAGCGGTGAAAGGGGGAATCAGGACCACCTCCCGATCCTGGGGCAGCTTTGCATCCAAGGCATGAGCGAGTTGTGCGGCTGTCTCCCTGGCTTGTTCCTGGGTCTTATGCATTTTCCAGTTGGCGGCCATGCAGAGCTTCATAACAATAATTTCCTCCTGGTTTCCGTCATTGAGACCTACAGTCCAAGGGCCTTGATCCCGGGCAGTTTTTTGCCTTCCAAGAACTCCAGGAAAGAGCCTCCGCCGGTGGAAATGAAGCTCATGGAGTCCACAAGGCCGCAGGTATGCACCAAGGAGTCGGTATCTCCGCCGCCGACGATGGTCAAACCGTCCACTTTGGCCACTGATTGGGCCATGCCTACTGAGCCTTGGGAAAAGCTGGGATTTTCAAAGGCGCCCATGGGACCATTCCAGACCACTGTCTTGGCATCCCGAAGCACTTCAGCAAACAAGGTATGGGTGGCTGGACCGATATCCAAAATCATTTCCCGGTCCGGGACGTCTTGAAAGGGATACACCCCACCGGGTTGGGTGGCCTTGATGTCTGAAGCAGTCAGGCAATCCACCGGCAGGTAGAAGCTGACTCCCTTGGATCGGGCGGTCTGCATGGTCTCCAGGGCCTGGTCCATGAGCTCCTCTTCCACTTTGGAGGCGCCCACATGAACTCCCATGCTGCGCAGGAAGGTGTTGGCCATTGCCCCGCCGACTATAATGCGGTCCACAGTATCCAAGAGGTTGGTCAAAATGCCCAGCTTGGTGGATACCTTGGCTCCTCCGGCCACCAGGACAAAGGGGTGATCAGGGGAGGCCAGGGCCTTACCCAGATATTCGATTTCTTTTTGCAAGAGCAGGCCGGCGCAGGCTGTCTGCACATGCTCGGTGACTCCCACCACCGAGGCATGGGCGCGGTGGACGACGCCAAAGGCGTCATCCACATAGATATCGGCCAAGGATCCCAACTGGCGGCTGAAATCCGGATCGTTCTTTGTTTCTCCGGGGTGAAAGCGCAGATTTTCCAAGACCAGGACCTGGCCGGGTTGAAGTGCATCGGCCATGGCTTGGACCTCGTCTCCTACGCAGTCCGGGGCCATTTGGACTTCCCGGCCGAGGAGCTCCTTCAGCCTCTCGGCTACCGGGCTCAGAGACAGACGTGTATCCTTCTGGCCTTTGGGTTTGCCCAGATGGGAGCAGATGATCAGGCTTCCACCGTGATCCAGAATATATTCATAGGTAGGCAAGGAAGCCCGTATCCGGTTGTCGTCCCGGATGGACTCCCCTTCAATGGGAACATTGAGGTCGGAGCGGACCAAGGCCCTTTTGCCTGTGAATTGAATTTGCTCAAGATATGGCATAGAGTATCCCTCCGGAAGACAAAAAATGTACCAACGTTGGTGTATAAGGTTGTATCATAGCACGATATGCGTATGAAGGGCCCGATTGTCAATTCTTTTCAGCCGGATTTTTCCTTGTTGGAGGTCTTGGATGCAAGGCACAGAGTTGTGGCCGCCATATCCCCAAGCCGGGTCCACAGTCAAGGGCTTTGGCACCAGCGGGCCGTTGCCTTGATCTATAAGGGTTCGGCCCTGCTTGTCTCCAGACGCCCTTCGCAAAGCCCGGATTGTCCTTTATGCTGGGATGTGTCCCTGTCCGAGCATGTGTTTTTCAGGTGTTCGGTGTATGAAACGTTACGGGAGGGACTGTATCAGCGATTGGGGATCACCTTTTCCAAAATGGGTTTGACCCACGTGCTTCCGGCATCTGAGGAGACCGACAACGAGATCTTGACCATATACTCAGTATACGCATCCTCTCAGCTAAAGGCCCCTGCGAGGTCAGAGTGCGAGTCTATGTTTCTGGAAGAGCATGAGATAAAGGCCTTGGTGCATACCTTTCCAGACCAGGTCAGTTCCACCCTGCGCCTTTTGTATGCATCAGGGCTGCTCTTTGGCTGAGGCCTGGGCCAACAAAGCGGTCATATCCGCATGCAGCAGGGCGTTGGAGGCCAGGATGGAATCCGCTCCCAAAACATAGGGTTCTGGGTCGGAAAATTGGGTCACCTGCCCACCGGCCTCCTGAACCAAAAGCCATCCTGCGGCAGTATCCCACGGCTTGAGCCCGAGTTCATAAAAGAGGTCGAACCGGCCGCAGGCTGTATAGGCTAAATCCACAGCAGCAGCCCCCATGCGCCGCACCCCTCGGCAGGTGGTGAGCACATTGTGCAGCAAAGGCATGATCTCTTGGATACGTTCTTGTTTGGCGTAAGGAAACCCGGTGGCCACCAGGGCCTGGGATATATCCTTTTGCTTGGAAACCGAGATGGGAGCGCCGTTCAGGCGGGAGCCGCATCCTTTTTGGGCCGCAAAGGTCTCTTCTGTCTTGGGCAGATGCACAACCCCCAGCTCCAGAGAGTCCTCCCGCCACAAGGCCACTGATATGGCCACTGCCCACAGGCCATGGGCGAAGTTGGTGGTCCCGTCCAAGGGGTCCACAATCCAGGTCGTCCGGCTCAACTCATTGCTGGCTGCAGATTCTTCAGCCAGGAAAGTGGCTTCCGGCAGCAGGGTGGAGAGCTCCCGGGTCAAGAAAGATTCTACAGCAACATCGGTTTGGGTGACCAGATCCACCCGGCCTTTGTATTCAATATCTTTGGGGGCTTCCCATTGATCTAAGATAATTTTTCCAGCTCTGCGGACCACCCCTTGGACGGAATCGAGGAGTGTTGAGGTCTTGTTGGGGTCCATAAAGATCTATCCGCTTGGTTTAGTTGATAAAGACGTATTCCATATTCTTTTCTTGCTCCAAAGCGATGCCTGTGCCCCGCAGCACGGTGGTCAGGGGTTCTTCGTCCACAATGACGCTGATCTCGGACTGTTGGCTGATAAGCTGGTCCAATCCTTTCAGCAAGGCCCCGCCGCCGGCCAGGAGCATCCCGTTGTTGGCCACATCGGTGACCAGTTCCGGAGGTGTTTTTTCCAGGGCGTTGCGAACGGCATATACGATCATGTTCACCGGTTCTTTGATACTTTCCCGGACCTGGCCGTCATTGATCTCAATGGTCTTGGGCCGTCCATCGACCATATTCTTTCCGGACACCCGACGGGTTTTGGTTTCAGGCAAGGGCACGGCCGAACCCATCTCGATCTTTATTCTTTCCGCCGCGTTTTCCCCGATCAAGACTTGGAACTGATCTTTGATATAGCGCTGGATGGATTCGTTCATTTCATCTCCGGCCACGCGGACCGACTCGGCGTAGGCCACAGAGGACAGGGAAATAACGGCCACTTCCGTGGTGCCGCCTCCAATGTCCACCACCATATTGCCCATAGGTTGTTGGATGGGAAGCTTGGCCCCGATGGCCGCAGCCATTGGTTCTTCCACCAAACGGACTTCTCTGGCTCCGGCCTGTTGAGCTGATTCGATGACCGCGCGCTTTTCCACCTGGGTGATGCCGGTGGGCACACAGATGACGATCTTCGGCTTGACCAGCTGCAGTCCGCGGATGACCTTGCTGATGAAAAAGGCGATCATGGTTTTGGTCACCTCAAAGTCGGCAATGACTCCGTCCTTCAAGGGCCGGATGGCTCGGATGCGCTCCGGGGTGCGGCCCAGGAACTCTTTGGCTTCTTTGCCTATGGCGATGACCTTCTCTGATCGGGAATCCAGGGCCACAACAGACGGTTCGTTGAGGACAATGCCGTCTTTGGAAGTGTAGATCAGGGTGTTGGCTGTGCCTAAGTCCATTGCCAGGTTTTTGCCCAGAAAACCAAAGAGTCGGGTGAAGACCATGGTCATGTCCTTGTCTGCGGTTCTTGAAGCTGTCGCAATTTGTTTTTCAGGTACAGATTTTCCAAAAACAAGGCTAATTGATCGCTGGCCAGGACGACAAAATCGTGCAAGGCAGAGGATATTTGCTTGTTTTCTTCATCGGCCAGGATGAGCACGCCCCGAGTTCGCAAATGTACAACCAACGGCAAGCAGATGATGGTTTGGAATCGGGGAGCATCAAAATGCTTTTCAAACAGGGGGGCGCCCCGGACCCGTCCGCTCTTGTCCGCGGTGGTTATAAGCTTGTGGTTGCGGAAAACCCAGCCTATGAGCCCGGCATGAATATCGAATTTCTTCCGATGCAGGTCGGTGCGTCGGAAGACCGGCCGATTCCAGCCCTCCAGGGAGTATCCATGGCCCAGTTCGTCTCGGGAAGCAAAGAGACAGTAGCTGAAATTGGTGCAGTCTGCCAGTGTTTGCAAGAGGTTTTCCAGAAAAAATGTCCATTTGGGGTTTTTGTGCCGCAGAGTGCAAAATGTCTGCAAAAAGGCGTAATAGCGCTGCTCCTCTCGGGAGCTTTCGTGGTTTTGAAATTCTTTGTGCAGGGTCTCGATGAGCAGTACGAATTGATGGAGAATTTTCTGGTCTTTGGCATTAAAGGTATATGACTTTTTGCTGTCCAGACACAGGGCTCCTTTTCCATCATTGAGCGGGCAGCCCATAAAAGCCTTGATCTTGGATTCGGCGTCCTGGGAATAGTATCCCAAGCAGTCCCCTTCCCGGTGAAAATCATTGACCAGCAAAGGCTGATTGTTGCGCAGGACCCACCCGACAAGCCCCTTCCCGGGCTGAATGGACGTGCCGTTTACGATGTTGTCGCCCAGGCTGAAATGGGAGGTAAGCGTATATGTGTTCTCAGCAGAGCGCAGAAAGAGAACGGCCGAGTAGGCATCAAAGACGCTGCATACAAGGCCCAGAATACGGTCGAAAATAGAATGATCAAACATGGAGATTACTTTTTTAGGCGGCGGTGGACATAAAATTCTATACTTCTGTTGTACGTCCGCTCTTCCTCGGAAGTGAAATAGCAGGCGGGCAATTCGCCCCGTTGACGATGGTATTGGATACATTCACAGCATAATCCGTGCCGGGGGCAGTTGGGATAGGTGCATGGACACGTCTCTGAATTTATTTTCAAACGTGGACATCGATCTTTTTTTGAGGTCATAGCCGACTCCTTCCAATTCGAGCAACCAAGGGCCAGTACGCCACAAACGGCGTGGTTTGCTGTATGGGGCGCAGGTACGTTGATAGCGTGTGCGTCCTTGTTGCCCAAAGCTGAGCATGCCGGTGAATGACTGCTGCTGAGAGCACGTTGTTTTTTCGACCTGCTGGGGCGAAAGGCAATGAAGATAAATAGTAGGAGAAATATATTGCCCGGGTCAAGTATGGGCATACAGCCCCCAGCAGAGGCCATTGGCATTTCTTGATATTTCAAGAAAGGTACAGCACGCAAAAAGTAAAAAAAGTTGCTGCCTGCCTTTTTCTTTGTGTCCGTGGCTTTTTTGTGGTTCAATGATTTCTTGCTGAGGTTGCCCAGCCCGGATTTGTGATGAACCTCGAACCAGTTCTTGCCTGGGCATGCCGGGGGGTCTCATGAATCGGTCCTGGGACAAATCATCATCCACTCCCTTGGTTACTTAAGGAGCAGGTATGTCTGCATCGAGCAAAGAGGTGTGCGGAAAAATAATGGATCTGCCTGGTACACAAGTGCCCGGAGCTCAAGAAATCACCAAGCGAATCGTGTTCGGCCCGCACAAGGACTGGCCCGATTATGTCATGCGCTGTTTTAGCCTGGAGGGTTCGGCGGCTGTGCCCTTGCATACCCATGACTGGCCGCACTATGTCGTTGTCTTGCAGGGCAGGGGGGAACTGCATATAAACGGTCAGGTGCACGAGCTGGACTCCTGGAACTGGGCTCATATTCCCCCGTATTCAGAGCACTCCTTTGTGAAGGTCAGCAGTGAGCAGTTTGTGTTTTTGTGCATTGTGCCCAAGCACGGAGATGTGCCTCCTGGACAGGGCAACTCATAGAAGAGTCGCATATGCCTTCGATTTTACCCATGCACAACCCCATCCAGAACTACGCTTGGGGATCGCGGAGCTTATTGGCCAGCTTTTTGGGTCAGGCGGCCCCCTCAAATCGTCCCCAAGCCGAGCTGTGGATGGGGGCTCATCCCCAGGCCCCGTCTCAGGTTTGGTTGCAGGGCGATTGGCAGAGTCTTGATCAGGTTATTGCCCGCGATCCCAAGCTGATGCTGGGAGTCAGGAACAGAGAGCGTTTTGGGCCGCAACTGCCTTTTCTGTTCAAGGTGCTGGCAGTGGAGAAACCTCTTTCCCTGCAGGTCCATCCCAATGCCCAGCAGGCTGGGACCGGTTTTCAGGAAGAAGAGTCCAGAGCTGTGCCCATCCGGTCCCCGGAGCGGAATTTCAAAGATCAAAATCCCAAGCCGGAATGTCTGTATGCCCTGGAGCCTTTTTGGGGTCTGAACGGATTCCGCCCTCCAGAGCACATCGCAAAGTGGTTCTCCTGGTTGGCCCCCAAGGCCCTGAAAGCGGAGATAGAGATCCTCTCAAGCAATCCCCCGCAAGCCGCTTTATCGGCCATGCTAGGCTCCTTGCTGCATATGGACAACAGACGCCGCCAGGAGGTTCTGGGGCAAATACATCGCAAAGTCAGAAGTGAACCCGGGGCTCAGAAAAAGGATCCCGTGTATTGGCTGGCTGTGCTTTTGGAAGAATATCCAGAAGATATAGGTGTTTTGGCCGCTGTTTTTCTGCACCTGATGCATCTGCAGCCCGGAGAGGCCGCCTTTCTTCCTCCCGGTCGCCTGCATGCCTATCTGAGCGGCCTGGGGCTGGAACTCATGGCCAACTCCGACAATGTCTTGCGAGCTGGCTTGACTCCTAAACATGTTGATGTTTCTGAGCTGTTGCGGGTTCTGAGATTTGAGCACTCACCGATAAAACCCCTGCGGGCTGAGCCGAATGAGCAGGGAGAAGCTCGGTTGGAAGATATGACTGAGGAATTCACCCTTTCGGTCCTTGACCTCGGTCCTGAGAGCTCCCGGTTGAGGCGTTTGAGCAGCAGCATTGAAATACTGCTCTGTGCCTCCGGAGATCTTGAGGTGACAGATGAACAAGGCGGGGGGCAAACCCGGCTGACACGGGGTGAGTCGGTCTGCATTCCGGCCTGTGTTTCTGCGTGGTCCATTTCCGGCCAGGGAAGAGTCTTTCGGGCCTGTCCGGGTCTGGAGTGATTATTGATTTTTTAACTTTCATTGAAGCGGAGGATTATGCAAGGTCCTATAAATAAGCAAGCCTATATGCAGGAGATCTTGGCCTTGAGCCAAGATTATATGGAAGTGCCCTCCTACCACACAGTGAAAAAAATCGCTGATCTGGCCTCAGCTGTTTTGCACGACTACACGGTGTATGGACGACCGGAAGAGTTCAGTAAGCATTCTTGGCGGGACGATGCCGCCCGGGATGAATAACTCCTCAGGGCTGGGGCGGATATCTGCAAAGTGAAAGGGCTAGTGCCTTGTCATTAATCATCTGTCGCAATGCAAGAAACACCCCCCAACCCCCCTCAAGGGGGGACGAAGAAGAACACCCCCCCGGCCCCCCTCAAGGGGGGACGAAGAAGAACACCCCCCCCAGCCCCCCTCAAGGGGGGACGAAGAAGAACACCCCCCAACCCCCCTCAAGGGGGGACGAAGAAGAGGGAGCGACAGATTAAAGTTGATTTTTTTCTAGGGTGGGGCGGTGCAAATGATGGGTGGATTTGCATCAGGGGAGCCAGGTCGACCTTGATTAATCCGGCAAACTTCCCCTTTTTCGCCCGCTTGGGGGCAAAAAAACTATTTCAGCTTTGCCGGAGGCAAAGCTGAACGGATACCATGCAACCTACCTGGATGGCCGGTCTGGGATATGGGCGGCGATGAATTCGGTCGCAGCGGCAAGCGTTGCTTCCCGGGCCTCCAGGTGTGGAACATGGCCGCAGTCTTGGATCCAGCAGGGTTGGGCCGGGCCTTGGCTGTTGTGGACAATGCTTTCGACCTGCTTGGAAGTGCCGTAGATATCTTCAACTCCCTGCATGACCAGAATCGGGCTTTGAATGTCCAAAAGCTCCTTTTCTATGTTCCAGGTGGCGAACTCTGAGGAAAGCCAGGTGTCCGTCCAGGCGTAGAACACCGCATCAGTCTTGTTTGCATGGTATTTGGCCAGCTTTTGCGGCCAAGTGGAGCTTTGGTACTCTTCTTTGGCCTGGGCGATGCCCTGGACGGTCTCAGTCTCGACAAAGACATGGGCGGCCATGGTCACCAAGCAGCATGTTTTTTGGGGGTAGGCTCCGGCAAAGAGAAGGGCAATGGTGCCTCCGTCGCTGTGACCGATAAGGACGACCTGCTCCACCTCCAGGGCAAAGAGCAGGGCGGGGAGATAGTCATAGGCTTCAATGTGCAGATAATCTGGCCTCCTGGGGTGGGTGAAGGGAGTAGACTGTCCGTATCCCTGCCGATCATAGGCGATGCCGGAGAGCCCTGTTGCTGTACACACCTGCTGAGGAAAATCCTTCCACATTTCCACACAGCCCAGGCCCTCGTGCAAGAAGACCAGGAGCGGTGAGACGTGGTTTGGGCCGTTCTGAGCCAGGGCCTCATTATTGTAGTGCCGTACACGCAAAGTCGCGTCCAGAACTGAAACGTAGCTATCCTGAATGGATATTTCTTTTCCAATTTGGCTCATCTTCAACTGTCTCCATCTTGGACCTCCTCCAGCCATCTGGACAGGGTGTCCACTATTTGCCGGGCCTGCTTGGGATTGGAGATATTGAATTTGGTCTGGGGCCGAAATTGTCCATTGACCTTGCGGTAACGCCGGATCATGTATTTCTCCGGTCCAAAGTCATCTATTTTGTTATCGAACTGGCGATACCTGAACAGGATTGTTGTCCAGGCTCCTTTGGTCAGAACCTCCTTTTCCAACTCATCCACTAGGCACTGACCGTCTTCCTCGTACTGTATGGTGATATCTTCAATCTTTTCCGCCATGGGCATCCGTCACCTGAGTTTTTATCTGTCTTTCCACACTGGATCTCTTTTGTCCAAAAAGGCCTGCATGCCTTCCTGGGCGTCTTCCATCACGCAGTTCATGGCAATAACTTCCTGGGTATAGGCATAGGATTCGGCTTCGGACATGTCCGCTTGCCGGTACAAAGCTTTCTTGCCCAGTCCCAGAGTCATGCGGCTGGCAGAAGCAATTTCTTGGGCCCAGGAGGCGGTTTCATCATCCAAATCCTGGCCGGAAACAACTCTATTGACCAGGCCAAAAGACAGGGCCTCTTGGGCTGGAACGAAACGGCCGCTTATAAGCATGTCCATGGCCCGCCTGCGGCCGATAAGCCTGATGAGCGGAGTCATGGGTGTGGAGCAGAAAAGCCCGATTTTGACCCCCGGGGTGGCAAATCTGGCCTTGTCCTCGGCAATGGCCAGATCACAGGCGGCAACCAGCTGGCATCCTGCAGCTGTGGCAATGCCGTGCACCTTGGCTATGACCGGCTGCGGGATGTGATGCAAGGTCTGCATCATGCGGGCGCAGGAAGCGAAGATCTCTCGGAAGGTATGGATGTTCTTATCTGTTCCGGTGAGCTGCTGCAGATCGTGGCCGGCGCAAAAGGCCGGGCCGTTTCCTTGCAGCACCAAGACCTTGATCTGGGCATCTTCCGCAACCTGGGACAGGGTCTGCTCCAAGGCGGAGATGACCTCCAAGCTCAAGGCGTTTCGCTTTTGGGGATGGTTTAAGGTGATCCAGGCAATGGGGGGTTCGCGGGTCATGAGTACATGTTCCATAGGGCCATCCTGTACTCCTTCAGCAGAGCGCATGTCTCCGTCGGCTGAAGGGCTGATTGTCGATTGTCTGTATGGCGGTTTCTCCTTCTCTCAGTCCATTGTAAATACATCTCTACCTCAGGCAGCGGAGATGGTCAAATTTCAACCTTGAAGGTTTTGTATGAACCAAGTACTGCGTCTCAAACCATATATGATCAATCCGGCACGTCGTTTTTTGGGGCGCTTTGGCCGAAAGGGATGTCAGATTTGCCGGAGGTAAAGCTGTCTTGGAACAAAGATTGCTAAGGAAAAATGTCAAAAAATTGCACATAGAGGATTTGTGAGTTATTGCTGAGCATGAAATTCAAAATATTAAGTTATGGAGGAGGATTGATGAGAAAAGTGGTCGGTCTGGTTGCGGTGATGTGTTTTATCTTGTCGATCTGCCCTGCGTTGGCCGAACAAAGCGCTGTGCGTATAAGCGGTGGCGGCGGCTGGGAAGCTGACGGAATGGTCAGGATGAGTTATGTGCGGGATATAGGTGTGCGCTTTGGCTCTTCTTCGCTGGGGCATTTTAGCCCGGAGGTGGAAGGTGGTGGAGGGCTGTGGTTTTCATCTGATAAAACAGGTATTCATGCAGACATCACCCCAATGCTGCGCTATACTGTGCATGGTGATTGGGGAATTACCCCGTTCTTGGAAGGTGGACTGGGCGTGACCTATATCAGCTATGAGGAGTTTGCCGACCAGGAGTTGGGCTCGCATTTTCAGTTTCGGGACGTCTTCGGGCTGGGAATGGAGTTTGGCTCCGCCCGCCAGTACTCCCTGCATGCCAGATATGTGCACTATTCAAATGCTGACCTGGCCGACGAAAACGACGGCATGGATTTTTGGCTATTATCCGTGGGGGTCGGCTTTTGAGATGAAGGCATGCAGGAGATGCTAAGGCTCAAGGCATGGACTGGGATGGCAAGACTTGTTCTGAGTGCAGCAAATGGGCTTGGAAGGAAACAATGTCTTGGATAAGGATATGCAGCGTCCATCTACATGTCTCCTTCCGGATTGGATACGTGGATGCCAAACAGCGGCGGCTCGATACGTTCGCTCTTACAGTGGGGGCAGCGGCTGGGCTGGCCCGGTTTCTTTCGTTTTTCAAAGGCATATCCGCATGTTCTGCATTCAGCAGGGACAATGCTCAGCCGCTTGCCTTGGGAGCGAAGTGTTTTGGCAATATGCTGAACATGCTCGGGGATGTCTTTTTCCGAAATCCCGAGCATGATCGACAGCTCCCGGCAACTCAAGGGACGACCGGCTGTATCCAGGCAGTTGACAATGGACTGGCGAAGGGTTTTCCGTTTTCTGGACATAGATGTGCAGGAACGCCTATCCTTGCTTGGTCTTGGCTTTTCCTTTGCCTGCAGGTGCATTTTCCGGTTCTGGAGTTTGCTCCTGATCGGCATCCAGGGGGTTTTTTTCTTTTTCCAGGTCTTCTTTGACCTGTTTGCGCTCTTCTTTAGTCTTGGGCACCAATTTGAGCTGCGGGACCAAAACCTTGGTTACAGGATAGACCTCCTCTACGTCCTTGAGCAGATCCTGGTCCGGATTTTTTTCATCGAAATCTTCAACCATCTGTAAACTGCCGTCTAATTTCTTGAGTATATACATTTTTTTTCTCCTCCGGGGTTTAAGGCCGACCACCACCCGATGCAGAAATGGAGAGGTGGAAAGCATATCCAGATCTGTTTTGCTGAGTTCCGGACACGGAAACTTGGGGCATTGCGGGCAGGCCAGAAAGGGGGCATAGCGTTTGTAGACAGGGCAGAAGAAGCTTCTGTTATAGATGCTTAAGGGGTCATTTTCATCATAGGCAAAGAGCTTGAGGTTCATGACGGTACCATGATGGATGCGGCCAAGGACGAGCTCCACAGGCAAGGATCACTCGTCTTGGGCAATATCGCACTCCTGCCCCTTTGTGATTCGGACTAGGTCGTGCATATGCATGGGGACCCCGGAAGCGTCGGTTCCTGCGGCTGGGTAGATACGTTCAAAGTGGTTGAGCCTCTGGTCGATATACACCTCAATCCCATTTATTCCAAAAGGACACACCCCGCCGATGCGGAGTCCGGTTTGCTCCAGCGTCTCTTCAGCAGAGGCCATACGGTGTTTGATTCCGGTAGCTTTCTTGAATTTTCCAGCAGCCAGCTTTTTGTCTCCAGGCAGAACCGCCATGCGAAAAGCTCCGTCTTTGCCGGCCAAGAGAATGGATTTGGCGATTTGGGCCACCTGAACTCCTATCTGAGCAGCTGCCATTTCCGAAGTGGGCGTACTTCCGGGCTCAAACTCCAAAGCCGTGAGGCCGTGCTTCTCCAAAATCTCTCGGATATGCTGGGGAATCATGAGGCTCCTGATTGTTTTGTCGGTCCAGGTCCGCGAGGCGGTCTCTGAAAAAAGAGATAGGATACATCTCTGCAGGATTGATAAGGTTGTTTATGCTCAAAAAATGCAAACTTAAATACATATAAAGGCATATGTCAAGCAGTGCCGAGCAGATATCAGGCCTTGGGGTTTCTGCCTGCAATCGTCAACGATCTCAAAGCTTGCATATTCAGTATTTCTGAGATACTCTGACTCCTCGTTGCTCAGGTTCTACCTGTGAAGAGGCCTTAAGGAGTTTGCCCCTCCTCTCCTTAAGGCCTTTTTTATTGGCCCACCCTTTCAAGTGCCCGCCAGCGGCTGCACTTTCTGGCTCGTATGAAACTAGATTCATCTTGAAGAGGGCCTGCCCTTGGGGGCAAGGGCGGCCTACCTGCGAGCCGGGCTCTTCCAGTAAGGCGGGCTTGACCCCAAGCCCTGCCTTTTTCATAGAAAAGCTTTCCCCTAGATTGCCCGGTGAGTCTGATCCCGGTGTATTCGAAAGATCCGGGCCGGGCAATGACGGAAGGGGGACATCCGTGCGTTTCATTCGTGATCAAACTGGCGGCTTCTTGCAAATAACAGATTACTGATAATCAATAACAGGCCGCCGGAGGCAAAGCTGATCTCTGTCTTATGATCTCATGCCCACATGGGTTTAATATGGATTCCCAGGTTCTGGACGTGGGTTGAGGCCAGACTGGAACAGTAGGAGCATTTATAGCACCTGAGCCCACAGTCAATGGTTTGCGATCCGAAGTCGGGCGGGAGGTCCTGGTTGGCCACGTACAGCTTGTCAGCCAGAAACTCCTGGGTGTCCATGAGTTCCAGAAGATTTCCGGTATAAGATCTTTGGAGATACATGCTCAGCACCTTGCGCATAACCCGTCCCCCTCTGGTCCGTCCCCCCAGCTTGATGTCCTGGATGTAGGGAGTGTAGGCGTCAATGTCCTCAGGCCGGATAAAGGGCGAGCGCAGGATCAATGACGGGTCCCTGGAAAAAGCCCGGACGCATCCCAGTGTGTTGTTCAGGTCAAAGGTCCTTTCCTGGTCCGGATCAAAACGTCCTAAGGAGATATTGGCGTCATGAGTCAGCTTATAAGGGCATGCGGGCAAGCAGCCTTCGTTGGCTAAAAGGCCCAGGCGCATCCCGGGCCAGAGCTGTGCACATTCGGTGTGTATTTCCCGCAAACTGGACAGATCCCGGTTCAGGCTCCGGTCCAGGATCAGCTTGCCCGGGGGCTGAAATGCGCTTTGGGCAATGCATTCCAGGTGCTGATATATGCGGGGCATGGAGTCCAGCATGCAGTTCACTCCGGGAACAGCCTCCAGTTGGGCGCACAGCTTGGGATCCCGTTCGGAGAGGGCCTGAAGCAGATAATGATCCACAAAGACGATTCCGTCCAGGCAGCCGGCCTGAATCAGAGTCTGAAGCTGAAAAACATCCCTGTCCACCTGCTGGTGATCCAAAAGATGGGCTGGCGGCTGAAAGCGGCTGTTGAGCAGGGCGTACTTGGGAGTATCCGGAAGGTGTTGCAAGTGGTGGATAATGTCGGCCAAAGGGTGGGGCGGCACCCCAACCCGGGCGTCTAACAGCTCGAGATTCTGCAAGCTGAAGTAGACAGCAGCCAGTTGGGAGGAGTTGTCGGCCAAAAAACGGACATACTCTGCATCCGGAAGAAAAGGCACTTCAAAGCCTAAGTTTTCGTTGTGCATGCAGGCAATATAGCACAGGGGTCCCAGGTGGGCCAAGGCTTTTGGGTCCTACTTTTTTTTGCCAATGATTTCAGTATGTCATGATGTCAGGTGATTATAAGGAACAGGCCGGAGGCGACGCTCGTATGAAACAAGATTTACCTCCAAGAGGGCCTGCCCTTGGGGGCAAGGGCGGCCTATATACGAGCCGGGCTCTTCCAGGAGGAGCGGGCTTGCCCCCAAGCCCTGCCCTTTTGATAGAAAGGCTTTCCCCTAGATTGCCCGGTGAGTCTGATCCCGGTGTATTCGAATGATCCGGGCCGGGCAATGACGGAGGGGGACATCCGTGCGTTTCATTCGTAATCAATCCGGCAAATTTTTTCTTTTTTGCCCTCTTTGGGGCAAAAAATATGTCGGATTTGCCGAAGGCAAAGCCGACTCTTGACAAGGCCGAGGCAGGGACATAATCTGCCGCCGGAAATATCCACAGACCCGGCATGGTGCCCGAAAAACGGGCGCAGAAGAGGGAAACCGGTGTGAATCCGGTACGGACCCGCCGCTGTAACCGGGGACAAAGGCTGCATATCAGCCACTGCCCGACACTCAATTGATTGATCAGCGAATCGGATTCTCTCAGCATACCTTTTTGGGAAAAGTTCTGAGTCGATACCGAGATCAACGAAATTGAGTGCCGGATGGGAAGGCGCAGCCGGAGGTTGATCCGGGAGTCAGAAGACCTGCCATGCCGGACGGGCTGATGGGGAGAAGGTAAATCCTCAAGCGTTGTTTGAAACAATTGCTTGGGGATTTTTTTATGCCCCAGGCAAAGGGAAACGAGGTGATTCATGAACAGTCTGACTGCGTATGCCCAAAAGATCCAGGCTCCGGACCATACAACGTATCAAGCCGCCTTGGATCGTCTGCAGGAACAGGTCCGGCCTCGGGGAAGCCTGGGAAAACTGGAAGCAATTTCCGCCCGCCTGGCCGGGATCAAGCAAACCCTGGACGTGCGGCTGGACAATAAGGTCATTGTTACCTGTGCCGGAGATCACGGGGTGGTGGCGGAAGGAGTGAGCCTCTTCCCCCAGGAAGTAACCCCTCAGATGGTGCACGCCTTTGTCAGCGACGGGGCATCCATCAATGTGTTGGCCCGGCACGCCGGAGCCAGAGTGCTGGTTGCAGACTTGGGGGTAAATTGCGACTTTGCCCCGGAGCTGCCCATCGTGCATGCAAAGGTGCGCAAGGGAACCAGGAACATGGCCCAAGAAGCGGCTATGAGCAGACAGGAGGCTGAGCAGAGCATATGGGCCGGGATTGAGATTGTTGAGGCCCTTGTGCAGCAGGGTCTGGATATGCTGGGCACAGGGGATATGGGTATTGGGAATACAACCCCAAGCACAGCCATCATCGCCGCCCTGTCCGGACTTCCGGTGGCCAAGCTCACCGGCCGGGGCACAGGCCTGGATGACCAGCGCTTACAACATAAAATCCAAGTCATTGAGCGGGCCTTGGAACTGAACAGACCGGATCCCAGGGATCCCATTGATGTACTGTCCAAGGTTGGCGGTCTGGAGATCGGGGGACTGGCCGGTCTGGTGATTGGAGCGGCCGCTTACCAGGTCCCTGTGGTCTGCGACGGACTCATAGCCACCGCCGGGGCCTTGATCGGGTGTGAAATCGCCCCTGAGGCCAGAGCGTATGTATTTCCCAGCCACCGCTCAGTAGAGAAAGGCCACGCCTACATGCATGAACGGCTGGGCCTGGATCCTTTGCTGGACCTTGAGTTTCGGTTGGGCGAAGGCACCGGGGCGGCGGTGGCTATGGAGCTTTTGGACGCGTCCACCCGCATCTTGGCTGAGATCAAGACGTTTGCCGAGCTCAAGGTTTCAACTGCCCAAGGATAGGGGCTGAGTGGGGGCAAGGTGGAGAGCCTTGCCTCCGGCCATCACTTGTGCCTTATCTCTGAAACTGTGTCCTCAAAACAAGAAAATCGAAACCACAAAGAATATATAGCGCAAGGATCACATGCATTGCCTTTTCAGGAGGCAATGCATTTGACATAAAGTATACGACCGGTCTATTAGGGGGCGGAGATTTCCATTCATGGGGGAGCTATGCCCAAAGAACAGAACAAAGAAACCAAAAGATTGATTCTGGCTGTAGGGGCTGAGATCGTACACAACAAGGGTTTTAACAATACCGGGATCCAGGAGGTGCTCAACAAGGCAGAAGTGCCCAAGGGATCCTTTTATTTCTACTTTCAAAGCAAGAACGACTTTGGGCTACAACTCATTGATTTTTACTCCCAATTTATATACGCCAAGCTTGATGAGGCAGAGGCTTTGTCCGGTGTCTCCGCCCTGGACAAGATACAGAGGTTCTTTGCCGAGTTCTTGACTCTCTTTGAGAAAAACAAGTGCAAAGGGGGGTGCCCCATCGGGAATATGGCCCAGGAAATGGGGGATCTGAGCGAGGAGTTCAGGGAGCGGTTGCAAACAGTCTATATCTGTCTGCAGTGCAGGATCGCCCGTCTCTTGGACCAGGCCCGGGAGGAAGGGTATTTGGGCATTGATATCGATACTCGGGAACTGGCCGGGTTCATGCTCAATGCCTGGCAGGGAGCCATTTTGCAGATGAAGGTTCTCAAATCGACATCTCCCTTGCAGTCCTTTGAACGGATTATCTTTGATACAGTTGTTTGTGCACAAACCAAGGAGCACGAAGATGGCTGACGTATACACCAAGCTGGCCCGGCATCTGGACTCCCTTCCGGCCGGATATCCGGCCACAGAGAGTGGGGTAGAGCTCAAGATCCTGAAAAAGCTGTTCACCCCCGAGGAAGCAGAAATAGCTCGAAATCTGAGCATGATGCCCCAGACCGCCGAATCCCTGGCTCCCAAGCTGGACATGGATGCCCGGGAACTGGGCCGGATGCTGGAGCAGATGGCCCACAAAGGACTTATCTTTCGCTACCGAAAAAAGGGAACTGTGTCCTATATGGCCGCCCAGTTTGTGGTCGGGATCTGGGAATACCACGTCAATGACCTGGATGAGGAGCTGGTCCGCTATTTCAACGAATATGTCCCTGTCCTCATGCGATCGGCCTGGGAGCGGACCAGAACAAAACAAATGCGGATTATCCCGGTGTCCGAAGATGTACAGCCGGATGCGGCCATTATGCCTTATGACCAGGCCGAGCAGATCATATCTTCTCAGACCAGGATTGCGGTTGCGGACTGTATTTGCCGCAAAGAACGAGGTATGCTCGGAGAGGCTTGTGAGGCTCCGGTGGAGACCTGTCTGATTTTCGGCGGGGGAGCGGATTTTTATCTGGAAAACGGGCTGGGCCGGAAAATCGATCAGCAAGAGGCCCTGCGGATTGTGGAAAAGGGCAAAGAGGCCGGCTTGGTCCTGCAGCCCAGCAACGCCCAAAAGCCGGTGGCCATGTGTATGTGTTGCGGGTGCTGTTGTCAGATCCTGCGCAATGTCAAGCGCATGGACAAGCCGAGCCAGATGGTGCACACCAACTTTCAGGCTGGGGTGGATCCGCAGGCCTGCACCGGATGCGGAGTGTGCGAGGGCCTGTGTCCTATGCAGGCCATTACTGTTTCGGAGACAGCCGAGGTTGATCAGGATCGGTGCATTGGATGCGGGGTGTGTGTGAACGGGTGTGAATTCGAGGCCCTGCATTTGGCGCCTGGGGACTTTATGTATGAGCCGCCTCGTAATGTGGTGGAGACATATATGAACATGGCCAAGGAGCGAATGGCCGATGCATGAGCTGCCGGTGATGCAAGAAATCCTTCGCCTGGTGCTCAAGCATGCACAAAAGCATGGGGTAGAGAAGGTCTACGCAATCCAGATGCGGGTTGGAGAGCTCAGCGACCTGGAAGAAGAGTGGATGCAGCGCTATTTCGACCACCTGGCCCAGGACAGCTTGGCTGAAGGGGCGTTACTTAAAATTGAGCGGGTCCCGGCGACCATGGAGTGCCAGGTCTGCAGACACAGATTTCATCCGGACTTCAGCAGCCGGGAGCGGATATTCTGTCCCAGGTGTGCCGAGCCGGATTGTACCCTGGTCTCTGGACGGGAGTACACGGTTGTCAATCTGGAAGCCGTGTAAATTCTGATCCAAGGCCTTGCAAGGTCCGGATCAGAATGTATATTCAGGGAGATGATATGACCGACGACATCCGGCTTATTGAGGTCAAGGAAGGCATTCTAGCCGAGAACGAGCAGGAGGCTGAAGAGCTGCGGTCCCATTTGCGCACCCAAGGGGTCTTTTTGCTCAATCTAATGGCCTCCCCTGGAGCGGGAAAGACCAGCTTGATTGTCCAGACCGTGCAGGCCCTGGCAGGCCGCTTGCGCATCGGGGTCATTGAGGCGGATATTGACTCCAGTGTGGATGCAAAGACAGTTTCCCGGGCCGGCGTCCAGGCTGTGCAGCTGCGCACTGGAGGCTTTTGCCATCTGGATGCAAGCATGGTGGCCCGGGGTGTACAGGCCCTGGATCTGGATGGGCTGGATCTGATTATAGTGGAGAATGTGGGCAATCTGGTCTGTCCGGCCGAGTTCGACACCGGAGCCCATGCCTCGGCCATGATTTTGAGCGTCCCGGAGGGGGATGACAAGCCTTTGAAGTACCCGCTCATGTTCACCAAGTGCAGGGCAGTGGTGGTCAATAAAATTGATGCCTTATCTGTTTTTGATTTTGATCTTCAGCTGTTCCGGGAACGGACCAAACAGCTCAATCCGGCCCTGACCGTCCTGCCCCTGTCCTGCAAGACCGGAGAAGGCATGCAGGGGTGGATTGACTGGTTGGAAGAGGAGATCAAGTGACAGTTGCGGACCGGCGCCGCCTCTGGCAGCCTGTTATTTAGTACTTCGTTTCAAAAATGTTGTCTCAATTTTTGGAAATTGGTTCTATTTCATTTCTAAGTTTATATATAAGTTGATTAAATTCGAATATCGAAATACGAAATTCAAAACAATCGGAACTAATGACAAAAAAAGAAATTCAAAACAAAGAACAAATTTTAAATCCATATATCACAATGTCTTATTTCGAATATTATATCTTATTCGAATTTCGCTCTGATTGTTTCAAATTTCGATATTCGTATTTCGAATTTCCGTGTCGTTGAAAATAGTGGGTCAAGTTTGAAAAAAAAATCAACATCCCAAATCGCCACCACATAGGATAAAACTTATAAGACACGGTACTAGGGGAAAGCTTTTCTATCAAAAAGGCAGGGCTTGGGGTCAAGCCCGCCCTACTGGAAGAGCCCGGCTCGTAAGGAGGCCGCCCGGCACTCAATTGCAGTTTAAACGTTACTGCAAAGTACAAATGCCCGACCTACAATTGAGTGCCGGACAGGCCCTCTTCGGAGTAAGTTCTTGTTTCATACGAGGTTTCAGGTATCAGGAAAATCAAAGGAGTATAAGAACATCTTCTGTTCTTAACTGAAACCAGAAACCTGACACCTGAAACCTCTGGTAAAACCGTCAAATCGGATTCTATGTTTCATCCTCGATCAAACTGGGCGTCTGCGGCCAGAGGCGGCGCTGACAATTGATCGTCGGGATTTTGCAGTGTATAAGATTGGCAAGGGCCATACATATATTTCTTTTTCTGTGCTTGGTCCTTTTCAGTTTCAGTAAATACAAGGTGATATAATGCTTGATCAACATCCAGAACATATTGTTGTTTTTGAACAGCGCGGCAGCGGACACAAAAAAGTCCAGGGGATGAAAGAGTACGGCGGAGAGGAGTTTTCCATCCAGACAGTGGATATTGCCGATGATCTGCCCGAGTTCATCGACAATCCGGAAGACTACCTGCCTCAGTCCATTGAGGCTGATCTGGTCCTGGATTATATGCCCCATCCGGATCTTTCCCATGAACTGGCCCGGATATGCCGGGAACAGGGCATCCCTCTGATTGCTTCCGGCAAAAAGCATGCAGACGGCTGGAGTCACACACCTCCCATCTGCTGCGCTCTGCCCAAAAGCAGGGCCTGCGGTCGCTATGGTCGGTATTTCGGCTATCCTGAGTACCGGGTTGAGCTTAAAAACGGACGGATCGAGGATATCCACATTGTGCGCGGGGCCCCATGCGGGGCTACCTGGAAAACAACCCGGGAGCTTATCGGCATGCCGGCCCATGAAGCAGCCATTGCCCTGGGGCTCAAGACCCAATTTCACTGCACGGCCAATCCGGCCGGCTGGGACCCCATAGGGGGCAAAAGCCCGGTGCATCTGGCTGGTGACGTGCATTGCGCCGCTTTGAAGCTGGCCATTCATCAGGCAGAAAAACAGGAAACAGCAGGCCGGGAGGAGTCAGCCAAGACCAATTGCCATGCATCATAACCAGCAGACCGACTATTATGCCCTGCTCGGTGTGAATCCGGATGCCTCGGCTGAGGAAATCAAGAAGGCCTACCGCAAACAGGCCCTGAAGTATCATCCGGACCGCAATCCAGAGCATACACAGGAAGCGGAAGCCAGATTCAAAGAGCTTACCCACGCCTATGCCGTGCTCCTGAATCCGGAAAAACGCCGGGAGTACGACCGCAGGCGGACATTCTCCCGAAACTACGGCCAAGAGCACCGTGCAGGGACAGGTCACAGCCAACATGGTTTTGGATCCTTTGAGGACGTTCTCCGGGACATCCTGAACAATCCGGAGGCCCGCAGGGTGTTTGCCGAGATGCAGGGGGAGTTCGCCAAGCGGGGCATGCAATTTGATGCCAGCTTTTTGAACAACCTCTTCAGCGGTCGCGGCTTTTTTGTGGGCGGAGTATTTACCTTCGGCCCGCAGGGGATGCGCAAGGAGAGGACCGCAAACTCCACCTTTGACTCCGGCCAACATGTCCCAAAGGGGGCGGCCCGTTCGGAGCGGACGACACGGCTTGCGTCCACCAAAAAGCAGGATCTGTGGCAGAAAATCGGGCAGAAAGTAAAGCGTCTGGTCCTGGGAGAGTCAT
The DNA here is from genome assembly GCA_051749205.1 of Thermodesulfobacteriota bacterium. Lineage (GTDB taxonomy): Bacteria > Desulfobacterota > Desulfovibrionia > Desulfovibrionales > Desulfothermaceae > Desulfovermiculus. Next base: position 27,823 of record JBNJII010000022.1, read on the forward strand.
CCCGGGAAAACAAGGACCTGCATTTTTCTCTGTCCATATCACCGGATGAGGCCCGTCTGGGGACCGAGGTGACCATTGCCATTGAACGCGGGGGCAAGAAGGAACGTCTGGTGGTCAAGGTTCCGGCTGGGAGCAAGCAGGGCACTGCCTTGCGGCTGCGCAACAAGGGCCAGCCCGGGAAGGGCAGCAACCCTCCAGGAGATGCCTACTTGCATCTGGATGTGGACAGATCCAGGTATGGGATCAGGAGATAGGCCGGCGATCAGAGGACAGTGGACAGAGGGCAGAGGGCAGAGGACAGAAGACAGAGGACAGAAGACAGAAGACAGGGGACAGAAGACAGACATCGGCGCCGGCTCAGTACAAACAGATTCAAATCAGAGGCAATAACTTTAAAGGGGATTCTTGGTCAGAAGAATCCCCTTTTCAGTTTAGTGGTCGCAGATATTGTCGCCGGTGGTCAGGGAACCGTTGAGGTAGGACTGTACCAACTCCTCCGGGGTTTTGGCCGGGGCACCGGTTAATACTTGGATACCGTTTTGGGTGAACAGGCTCTGGGCCCTGGATCCCATGCCCCCGGCAATGACCAGGTGGGTCTTCTGCTCGGCCAGCCATTGAGGCAAAACCCCTGGTTCATGAGGCGGCGGGGTGAGCATGTCTATACTCTCGATCTTCTTGCTCTCCGGGTCTACCTGGACCATGGCGAACTGTTGGCAGTGTCCAAAATGCATGCACAACTGGCCTTCGGCCACAGGCAAGGCTATGCGCAGATGCCCGTTGTCTCCGGTGAGCGGGGCCTGTACCGGCTGGTCACCTGTGGAGGTGTTGTCCTGCAAGGTCCCGGACAGATTGAGGATGGGCTTGATGATGGCATTGATGGCCTGGGAGGTGGGGGTGTGGTCATGGGTCTTGATGTAGGCGTAGCCCAAGTCCCCGGAGCGGACCATTTCCGGGTCCAGAGGAATGCGGCCCAGGAAAGGAACCCCGGACTCAGCGGCCAGCTTTTCCCCGCCCCCGGTATTGAAGATGTCCACTGTCTGCTGACAGTGGGGGCAGACGAAGCCGCTCATATTTTCCACCACCCCCAGAACCGGATTGCCGGTATGGGTGCAGAAGTTCACCGAGCGGCGGACATCGTCTATGGCCAAGACCTGGGGTGTGGTCACGATGAGCGCCTTGGCGTTTGTTCCTAAGAGCTGCATCACGGAAATCGGCTCATCACCTGTTCCCGGAGGGCAATCCACCACCAGGTAATCCAGTTCTCCCCAAGCCACTTCTTCCAGGAATTGGCGGATGAGGCTCATCTTGATCGGTCCGCGCCAGATGACCGAGTCCTCTTTGTTGGGGAGCAAAAAGCCAAGGGACATGACCGAGAGATTGTCGCTCCACCTCACCGGCAGGAGGCATCCGTCTCCGGCATCCGGTTTCACTTCGCCCAGGTTGAGAATGCGGGGCACACTTGGACCGTGGACGTCCACGTCCAAAAGCCCGACCTTCTGGCCGGCCATGGACAGGCCCACGGCGATGTTGGTGGCCACACTGCTTTTGCCGACTCCGCCTTTTCCGGACATGACCACGAGTTTGTTCTTGATCCGGCCCAGACATTGATTGAGTTTGGCGTCGTCTTGCTGTCCACTTTGGTTGCTTTGGTTGCTCTGGCAGCCGGACTGACTTGAACAACTGCCGCAGGTTTTCTCGCTCATAAGAGACCTCCGTATATGATGTGAAACATTTTTATAAACAGGATTGGATACGTGTCCAGATATCGGCCATAGTGGCCCCCAATCCCTGAGGATCATATTCGCAAACTGTCTGCCGTTGCAGCTGGGCCTTGGTAAAGGCCGGAGCATAGGGCAACTCGCCGACAATTTCAATTTTTTGTTCAGCACAAAAATCCTTGATCTCCTGGACCAGTTCTGGATTGATATCTACTTTATTGATCAAGGCCAAGGTCTTGATCCCAAAATGGGCAGTCAGCTCGCTGACCCGGTGCAGGTCCCCAATGGCTGAAACTGTGGGCTCACCCACAAGCAGGGCCACATCCGCATTGGTCAGGGAGGCGATGACCGGGCAGCCGATGCCCGGGGAGCCGTCCACAAGGACCAGCTCAAAGTTTTTTTCCTCAGCAGTGGACTGAGAGGCCTTGCGCACAGTGGTGACCAGTTTGCCGGAGTTTTCTTCGCCAATGCCCAAGCTGGCGTGGACTAAGGGGCCGAACCGGGTTGTGGATTCATACCACTGCCCGCATAAACGCTCATGCATGTGTACCGCCTGGACCGGGCAGACATGAGAGCACAGGGCGCACCCCTCACAATGCTCGGCCAGGACCTGAAAGTCCTCGCTGATGGCTCCGAAACGGCACATCTCTCTGCATTCACCGCATTGAGTGCATGTTTCCGGATCGATCCGGGCCAGCTCACCGCTGTAGAAGTCGTGGGTGGTCTGGATCTCAGGGTTCATGATCAGGTGCATGTCAGCCGCGTCCACATCGCAGTCCGCGATGACCTTTTCCGGGCCCAATCCGGCCAGGGCCGCGGTAACCGTGGTCTTACCCGTGCCTCCTTTGCCGCTGATGACCACTATTTCTTTCATTGCCTATCACCTCGCATATCCTGGGCTGGAAAGTCCGAGGTCCGGGCCTGGACAGCCTGCCACAGGGCGCTGAAATGGTCTTTAAATTCAGGAAAGGCCTCTACCAAAAGCCGGCCTTGCGAATAGGCTGTGGCCGCCTCCTGGGTATGAGGCAGGCTGGCCAGTATGTCTACATTCTCGCGGTCCAGATATTCCTTGACCCGGCCGTCGCCCATGCCTTCCCGGTTGATGACCACCCCAAAGGGGATCTTCAGCTTGTGCATCAGCTGCACGGTCAGGGTCAGGTCGTGCAGGCCGAAGGCTGTTGGCTCGGCCACAAGAAGGACATAGTCCGCACCATCCATGGCCTCGATAACCGGACAAGAAGTCCCCGGAGGGGCGTCTATAATCTGTACCTCTCCTGTGCAAGCGGCTTCTTTGACCCGTTTGATGAGCGGCGGAGCCATAGCTTCTCCGATGCGCAACAGACCGCCGTACACATCCAGATCCTGAGATGCTCCCTGACGCAGGGTCCCGATGGTCCGGGTGGTTTCCGAGATGGCCCCGGCCGGGCAGATATATTCGCACAAGCCGCAGCTGTGGCACAGCTCAGGAAAGACCAGGATAGAGTCCACCATCCAGATCAAGGCCTTGAACCGGCATTCCTGGGCACATTTCTGGCACGACTCCCCCAGGCAGGCCTGGTTGTCCACGTGGGGCACAGGAACGGTTTGAGTCTGCTTGGACGTCCATTCTGCCTGCAGAAAGTAGTGGGCGTTGGGTTCCTCGACATCGCAATCCACAAAGGATACCCGGTGTCCCAGAGTTTTTATGGTCCAGGCCAGATTGACGGCCACGGTTGTCTTGCCGGTTCCGCCTTTGCCGCTGGCAACTACGATGCGCATATCCTTAATCTCCTGATCATTTGTTTCGCAAAGGGACGTTGCACACTGGGCACCGGCAATCCACACAGGCCTGTCCCGGGTTTTTGGTGAAATGCTCCAGACAGTTGGGGCATACACATACAGCCGCCTTTTCCCAAAGCCCGGGCTCTCCAGGCTTTGCTTGGGCAACGGTCCGGGCAGGTCCGGCAGCCTGAAGGTGGTTGGCAGAAATCCTATATTCCATGATTGTGTCCTTTGAGTCTTTCCGGGCTACCAGTGCCCCGGCTTGTCCGCATCCTGGGCCTTTTCCAGTTTTCCGGCCTTGAAGGCATCCAGGGCCTCTTGGACGGTGCCGGACTGAAAGAGGTAGATATCGATTCCCCCGGACTGGAGGGCGGAAAAGGCTTTGGGGCCAACATGGCCGGAGATGACTGCCTTGGCTCCGGTCTGGGCTACATTCTGGGCGGTCTGGATCCCAGCTCCCTGCATGGCCTGCAGGTTCTGCTGGTTGGATATGTATTCGTGTTCTCCGCTTTGGTCATCATAGACGATGAAGCCGGCCGCGCGGCCGAAACGGGGATCAATTGCCGAGTTCACATCTTGTCCTTGGCTGCTGATGGCTATTTTCATTGCTTTTCTCCTTTTCATTCTTGGTTTTTGTGTGCTGCTCGCTTGTGCAGACAACAGGGGACGCCTCTTTGGCAGCCGGGCATGCTCAGATCCTGCAACCGTCCCTTTGTCCAAGCCCCCAAGACCTCCTCGATGTCCCCTCGCATCCAATCCCAGACGATGAGTCCGGAATCGGTCAGAATGCGCCGGGTACAGCGGCTTAACGCGCCACAGATCAAAACCTCCGCTCCGCAGGCCAACACAGCCGCTATTCTGGAAGAAGCACCATCCCCCGGAGGGTGCACCTCTCCGGCCGTGTGCAGGACTTCTCCCTGTCCATCAAACAGGAGGAGCCGGCTGGCATTGTCGAACAAGGCGGCCAGCCTGTGGTTGTAGGCAGCGAGACAGATACGCATAAAAGGCACATCATTGTTTCTGTGATCAGCAGGGAGCACACAGCGCAAGCGCACAATACGCCCTGACCGTGGTTTGGCTGCATCCAATGATTTATATATGCAATAAGAGGGCCAATAATTTCTTAGTCATATAAATCAGGAAGTTATGAAAAAATGTATGGTCGGAAGGGGAGGGTTTGGGCGCAAAGTGCGCAAGATGTCTTGTGATGCAGGCTTATTTTGCGTCCAGTTGCGAGCAGCGCTCCAGCATGCGCCGCAAGGTATCTTTGGAGATGTCCAATTCCCGGCAGGTGGCCATCTTTTTTCCTTGGTTACGTTCCAAGGCCGTGCGCACTGCCTGGCATTTGATGTCTTCCAAGGTCCGGGCAGAAGCGGCAGGAGTGCCTTCTTCGGTCCGAGGCTGCAGGGACTCGGGAAGGTGTTCAAGCTGGATGAATCCCTCTGGACAGAGGATAAAGGCGTACTCGATGGTGTTCTCCAGTTCCCGCACATTGCCCGGAAAACAGGAGCGCATGAGCACACGCAAAGCGTCTTCGGATATACCGGCGATATCCTTGCCCTGCAAGAGGTTGAAGCGTCTGATGAAATGATTGATGAGCAGGGGCAGGTCTTCAGTGCGTTCCCGCAAAGGGGGCAAGGTGAGTTGAACCACATTGAGCCGATAAAAAAGGTCCTGGCGGAAGGTTCCTTTGCGGATTTCCTGGTCCAGGTCTTTGTTGGTGGCCGCGATAAATCGAACGTCCACAGTTTCCGGGCTCACAGCCCCCAGAGGTTCTACCTGCCTGTCCTGGAGGACGCGCAGAAGCTTGACCTGGAGAGAGAGGGGGAGTTCTCCGATCTCATCCAGAAACAAGGTGCCGGTGTGAGCCAGATGAAAACGGCCGGGCTTGTCCTTTTTGGCATCTGTAAACGCGCCTGCCTTGTAGCCGAAGAGCTCGGACTCCAGAAGCTGCTCCGGCAAGGCCCCGCAGTTGATCACTACAAAAGGCTTGTCTTTGCGTGGACTCAAGTTGTGGATGGCCCGGGCGAAGAGCTCTTTTCCGGTCCCGGATTCTCCGCTGAGCAGCACTGAAGAGGGGCTTTGGGCAATCTGGGGCAGGATGCGGAAAATCTTTTTCAGGGCCGGCCCTTTGCCCACAATATCTTCAAAGGTGTAGGTCTGTTCCATCTCCTGGCGCATGAGATGCAGGGCGCTTAAGTCCCGGAAGGATTCCACCCCGCCGATGAGCTTGCCCTCTTGGTTATACAAAGGGGCTGCGCTGATGGAAATGGGCACCCGTTCCCCGTCCGGACGGACGATGAAGATGGATTTGTTGCTGATGCTGGTGTTGTGCTCCAGGCATTGGTCCAGGGCACACGAGCCGTCACACAGGCTGGAGTGAAAAATCTCCCAACACTTTTGGCCCACCGCCTGGTGGCTGGATATGGAGGTGATCTGTTCTGCTGAGTGGTTGAAAAAGGTGATATTCCAATCCAAGTCGACGGTAAACACCCCGTCGGCTATGCTCTCCAGTATGGAGGTGCAGGGCAGATTGTCCGGGAAGATCTTTTGTGAGCTCTGATCATTGGGGGCAGGCATAGTGTGTGAACTCAGAACCGGGCCGTTGGCCTGGGCTGTACAGCACCCCCTCTGTGTTCAGTAGAGGGGGTGCTGTACAGAGCAGGTAAAGAGGTTGTCGGTGCCGGAGCTTTGGTCATTCGGGAAGTTTAGCTGTCGGCCAGGTAGCGGTCAAGGGTTGTGCGCAGGTCTGCTGTGATGCCGTGGCCCCGATAGAGGACTACTCCGCTGTCGTCGACAAGAAACAGGGTGGGGACTCCTTGCAGAGAGTATTTTTCTCCCAGGCGCATGCTCGGATCAAAAGCCATGGGGAGATCCACCCCCTGCCGGCGGCGGAAAGACCGGGCCTGTTGTTCGCTGTCCCGCCATCCCGGGTTGATCCCCAGCACTTGCAGCTCCTGGGAGGCGTATTCCTCTTTGAGGTCTTGGATGGAGTGTATCTCCCCTTTACAGTAATGGCACCATGTCGTCCAGAAGAAAAGAAGCAAAGGTCCTTGCTCTGTATAGGACTGCAAATCCACCTTGTGCCCGTCCAGGGTAGTGATTTCAAAGGAAGGGGCAGTATTTCCCTTGGAGACGGCCCAGGCAGGACCAGTCAGAAAAAGCCCTACGATGAGGGTGAGCATGAGGATCTGAAAGCGATGCATGTTTTATCTCCTCTTGGGTTAGAATGCGGGCCAGGAGGCAAGCTGTGTATAGTACTTCGTTTCAAAAACGTCTCTCATTTTTTGACAATTGATCATTTTTTTATTTCTATGTTTACTAAATTCGAATATCAAATCCGAAATTCGAAACAATCGGAATAAATGACAAAAAAAAATCAAAACAAAGAACAAATCCTAAATCCAGATATCACCTGTTGTATTTTGAATATTATTTCTTATTCAAATTTCGTTCTGATTGTTTCGGATTTCGATATTCGAATTTCGAGTTTCCGCGTCGTTGCATAGTGGGTCAAATTTCAAAAGAAAATGAACAGAAGAAATTGCCAATAAATGAGGCAAAACTTATAAGACGCGGTATTAGAAAGGATACGCAAGGCACTGCATGCACACTCTTTTACAGCATCAGTCGACCGGCTTGGATCAAAAAGTACTCTCCCAAACCGATCATGGCCAGACCGAGACCTTTCTTGACCCAAATCATCCAGTTTCCGGGTTTGGGCAGAGTGGTCAAAAAACCGGTGAAAGTGCCGGCTACAAGCAAGATGAGGCCCAGACCGAAGGAGAACAGGACCAGGAGCAGACCACCGGTAAACACGTTTTGCGTGGAACCCACATAGGTCAGGATAATACCCAATACCGGGGCGGTGCACGGGGAGGCTACCAATCCGGAGGCTGCTCCCAGGCTGAAGGCCCCGAACAGACCTTGTCCGGAACGGTCAGTTCTTCCACTGTTCAGGGAGAGGAAGGGCAGTGGAATGACCTCCAGGGTGTTGAGCCCCAAAAGAATGAATATGTTGGCCACTGCGAATTGGGCCCAAGGGCTGGTGCTCACGCTGCCGAAAAATGTGCCGCTTAAGGCTGCGAGCATGCCCAGACCGGCATAGACCGCGGCTAGACCGCACACATAGGCCAGAGAGGTGAAAAAGGCCTGCCACCTGCTCTGGTTTTGGACAGAAGCAGAGCTGACACAGGTGACCACAACCGGCAGCAAGGGGTAGACGCACGGGGTCAAGCTGGCCAGGAAGCCGGACATGAAGCTCAGGCCAGCGGCCATCAAGAGCGAAGAATCCAGGGCCGTGTGCATGGAAGTTGTTAAGTCAAGCATAATCTTGTGAATCTCGTACTGCGTCTCAAGAATGTTGGCTCAATTTTTGGCAATTGGTTCTCTTACATTTTTTGAATTTTAATGAAAATATTTCACATACAGAACAAGTTTGTGGCCGACAGAATATGGCCACAGTCAGATAAATAGAAAATATGGACCAAAGTCTGTCCTGTCAAGGCCTCAGGATATTGTTCAGTTTGTGAACTTTTATTTCGGCTGGAGAGGCCAAAAGATCCTAGGCGTCTTCCAGGGCCTCGTTTTGATGCAAGAAGCTGTAATACCCATACATCTCCGCACAGACTCTGACCGCGTTTTCCGGGGTCTCGTAAAACACGGCCTTGTACGGGCAGTCTTTGACCTCCATAACGGTCTGGTCACCTTCGGCCTGCTCCAGGCGGACTCCGATGACCGGCTTGTTGTATGCGGTCATCAGTCTGGCCACGGACTCTACATAGGACCTTTCAAATGAAGCCACTTCCTTCTGGGCCTTCTGCAGGAATTCTTGGCTGTAGGTGGAATCCACATCCCGGACTGCACTGAGGTAACGAGAGACGAAGATATTTCGCCCCAGGATGCCCAGGTTGATGACCGCATCGCATTCATCCCATTGCAGGACACTCTCCAAGACCTCCAGGGGCAGATGGGTATCCCACTCTCCCACCAGGTCGATGGGGTTGGAGCGGCTCCAGTAATCGGGCAACAGCTTGTCTATGCTGCGGCGCAGGTCTGTGGGCAGTTCCGGAATGGAAAGCCCGTATCTGGCGCACAGATCGGCAGTGATCACGCCCCAGCCTCCACCCAGAGTGATGATGGCCACTTTGTTGCCTCGGGGCAAGGGAAGGGAGGAAAAGGCGGCGGCCATGTGCAAAAGATCCATGGGGCCGTCCACCTTGCGTACTCCACTTTGCCGGCACACAGCATCAAACACCCGGGTGTGAGAGCTCAAGGCTCCGGTGTGGCTGGCTGCGGCCTTGTTTCCGGCCTGAGATTCGCCGCCTTTGAGCAGGATAACCGGCTTTTTGGGGGCCAGTCGCTTCATGTTGTCCACAAATCGGCGTCCGTCTTTGACGCTTTCCACATAGAGCATGACTGTTTTGGTCAGGGGATCTTTGGCAAAGGCTTTCAGGAAGTCTTCGATGGTCAGCATGGCCTCGTTGCCGGATCCGCAGAAACCGCGCATGCCGATACCCTGCTGTACTGCATAGGACAAAAGCTGTACCCCCATATTCCCGGATTGGGAGACCATGGCCGTGGCTCCGGGCATGGGATGGACAATGGTCCCGGTGCAGTGAAATCGGGCGTGGGGATTGCAAAGTCCCATTGTGTTGGGGCCCATAACCACGATGTTGGCCTTATGCGCCTCTTGGACCAGCTCCTTTTCCATAGCTGCTCCTTGTTCTCCGGTCTCACTGAATCCAGAGGAGACCAGAATCATGGCCTTGACCTTCTTGGCCTGCATCTGGGGGATGAGGCTTGTCACCTTGGCCGCTGGGATGGTGACCACGACCAGGTCGATATCTTCCGGGATATCCGGGAGCTTGGCATACACCTTGTGTCCGAAGAGCTCGCCGCCCTTGGGATTTACCATGTAGGTGCGCCCTTCAAAGCCGCCGCTGAGCACATTTGTGGGCAACATATGCCCCCATTTGCCCATGGTGGCTGAAGCCCCGACAAAGGCGACTGAGGAAGGGGAAAACAGGGCGGATAAGGCCGAGGGCTTGATGGGCAAAGGCCGATCTTTGTCCTTCTCGGGCCGGGCCAGGACGGCCAGGGCGTCGACCGCAACAGGGCTTCCGTCTTTTTGAACCAGCAAGGGGTTGATGTCTATTTCCTGTACTTCAGGCCATCTTTGGGCAAGCTCGGAAAGGCCGGTCAGAATGCCGGTCAGGGCATCTTCCTGCACTGCCGCATCCCCGCGCAGGGAGCCCAGGAGCTTGCAGGCCTGTATTTCGCGGATCATCTGCCGGGCATCCTGGGAGCTGACCGGAGCAACCCGAAAAGCAGTATCGGCCAGCGCCTCGGTGTACACTCCGCCCAGGCCGAATATAATGACCGGCCCGAACTGGGGGTCTCGGAACATCCCGGCCATAAATTCCCTCCGGCCGGAGAGCATGGTCTGGACCAAGGCGCTGTGCATGTCCGGTCCGGCCTTGTTGATGGCCGCACGGTAAGCAGATCTGACCGCCTTTTCGTCAGCTAAATGGAGATGGACCAGACCCTGCTCAGATTTATGAGCCAGCTGCGGGCCACAGGCCTTTAAGACCACCGGATATCCGAGCTCTTGGGCTGCGGCGACTGCGTCTTCTTCTGAATATGCAGCTCGTTCCGGGCTGACGGGAATGTTGTATTCGGCAAGCAAGAGCTTGGAGACGTGTTCATCAAGGGTGTTTGTACCTGTATCCAAAGCAGAGGCGATATGGTCTGAGATTTTGGTCATGAGCGATATCTCCTTTGTCCTGACCTGGCAACGTTGTGCGCGGGCAAAAAAGCTCCAAGGTATATGCCCGCGGGAGGTTTTCAATGAGTGTGGCCCTTTTTCTTAGTGCGTCTAAAAAGTGTTGCCTCCATTTTGGCAATGGGTATTGCATATTGTTTCCTCAGTGAACTCCGATCCAGCTCAGACCGGAGCCAAAGAGGAGTTCAGCCAGGATTCCGGCCAGGATCGGGACTGTACATACAGTACACACCCGGATTAATGTAAACCGGGGACCGATAAGGCTGAGCTCAAAGGGGATTTGTCCCAACCCAAGCATGGCCCAGCCGGTGATCAGGGCCACGGTGGTCCCTACCCCAGCTCCAGCCTGATGAATGGAAGCGATAATGGGAAATGATACATACGGTCCTCCGGCGATGAGGGCCCCGGCCGCAGTGCCTATAATGATTCCCCGCATCCCGGAGCCTTCTCCCAGCCAGGACTGGATGAGGGGGGCAGGAACGGCTACCTGAATCAGGCCGGCCAAGGCAAAGGCAACTGCAAGCAAGGGGATGAGGCGGATACCCATTTTCCAGCCTTGAAGCACTCCCTGCACATGGCTTCCGTCTCTGCGTCTCCAGGCAACCAGAAACAGCAAGGCACCCATTGCACTTAAAATACAGAAGGGGAGGAGCACAAATACCCCACAATGAACAGTTGGTTATCTGGAGTTGTTCTTTCCTCTGTGCAGAGCATATATTCCCTGCCGCACATCCTCAACCCGGTGGGCAAAAAAGAAGTTGGCTGCCAGGCCCAAAACAAGGGGGAAAATAAAGGTGGCCGCGTAGCGGATCAAGGTGATTTCAGGGGTGAGCAAAGCCATCTCCATGGGTAGACGGGTCAAGGTCCACAGGTTTTTGGCGGTCACAAAAGCGATGGCTGTGCCTATATCCGCACCTGCGCAGACAAAGGTGGCGGCCAGAGGAAAATAGACATAAGGCCCTCCGGGGATCAAGGCTCCGGCTATTGCGGCCAGGAATATGCCTTGAAAACCGGCTCCCCGGCCCAGCCAGCGCTGAATAGCTTCTCGGGAGATAAGAACCGAGATAAGACCGGCGATAGCAAAAGCGACCCCCAGAAGAGGCAAAACCTGAATTGCTGTGGCCAGCCCGGTGAAAAGCCCCTGGCCAACAAGGGTCCAACCCCCCTGGGCAAAGGCCAAAGCGGCCAGAAGGCATGCGGCCAGGGTCATGCCGAGAACGGTTTTGGACATAGAGGTCCCCTGTATCTAGCTGAAAGCGGTCTGAGTTCAGCTTTGCCGGGTTGATCAATTATGAAACGTACGGTTCAGCATGTAGGAGGGGCGAATAATTATTCGCCCTCTTGTACATGGGCGGACACAAGGTCCGCCCCTACGGCTGTTACCCCAGCCATGGTTAAATTCGTAGGGGCGAAGCTTGTCTTCGCCCCCAAGACCGAGCAGAGCAAGGCATGAAACTACGCCCTGTTTCCCCTAGTACCGTGTCTTATAAGTTCTGTCCCATATAGTGGCAATTTGTAATGTTGATTTTCTTTTGAAACTTGACCCACTATTCAACGACACGGAAATTCGAAATACGAATATCGAAATCCGAAACAATCAAAGCGAAATCCGAATAAGAAATAATGTTCAAAATAAGACATTGTAATATCTCGATTTACGTTTTTTC
>JBNJII010000023.1:0-38075 GCA_051749205.1 Thermodesulfobacteriota bacterium
CAAGTTTCGAAAGAAAATCAACATTACAAATTGCCTCTATATGGGACAGAACTTATAAGACACGGTACTAGGGGAAAGCCTTTCTATCAAAAGGGCAGGGCTTGGGGTCAAGCCCGCCCTACCCAAAAGCCCGGCTCGTAAGGAGGCCGCCCTTGCTCCTAAGGGCAGGCCCTTTTTCTTCGTAAGAGGCCGCCGGTTTGATCTAGTATGAAACTTGCGGGTGAGTAGGAGGGGCGAATAAGCATTCGCCCTCTTCTACCTGGGCGGACACAAGGTCCGCCCCTACGCTGCTTCCCCAATCGTGGTTCAAATCGTAGGGGCGAAGCTTGTCTTCGCCCGCCAGGCCAAGCAACGCGAGGCCTTCTTCGTTCCCAGGGTTTATCCCGTGAAATCTCTTCTATTTCACTGGGATTTTCCCTGGGGGACGTCTTCCTCTTATGGCTCCGGCCATCCTCTCATTATTCCAGAATGGTATAAGGGGAGAGTCTAGTAATTTAACATCTCGTTTCATACGAGCTTTGCCTCCGGCAAATCTGAGCACTGATGAGCCCTTTACCCTGCAGCCACCCGATCTTTGATCTGCTGTGCAAGACGCTGGGCAGTGGCATAGAGCTCTTTGGCCTGGTCGTGAGTAGGGACATGTTTGATGACTGCCGGCTCTTCAGGCAACTCCATGCCCATGTCTTCGAGCCACTGGGATATCTTTTTGGGGGCTTCACCACTCCAGCCGTAGGAGCCGAAAGCAAACCCGATTTTGTTTTGTGGTCGCAAACCCTGCATATAGGTCAACATGTCCGCCACAAGGGGCAAGACACCGTTGTTGTGGGTCGGCGATCCCACCAGCACAGCCCCGGCATCCCAGGCTTCGCCCATGACGTCGGAATGATGCAAGCTTTTCATGGACATAAGCTTGACCTCAATATCCTCAGCACTCAAACCAGCAGCCAGACTGTCGGCCATGGTTGCCGTGGATTTCCACATGCTGTCGTAGACGATAACGGCCTTGGCCTTGGGTTTTTGGGCTGCGAACTCCTGATAGGCGGACAGGGCGTTGGTGACGTTGTCTTTGAGAACCAAACCATGGTCCGGTGCGATCATGTCGATTGTCCAGCCCAGATCCTGGACGGCTTGTATGGCCTTGGGCACCTGCCCGGAAAAGGGTAGGATGATATTGGCGTAATAATGAGCCATGAACGACTTAAGTTCCGGCCATTCGATCCAGTCGTCGAAGCGCTGGCTGGAGGCTATATTCTGTCCAAAGGCGTCCTGGGAGATAAGCAGGTTGTCCTCCATGACATAAGAGACCATGCTGTCCGGCCAATGCAGCATACGGGTTTCCAGGAACTGTACTCTGCGCTTGCCCAGGGAAATAATTTCTTTGTTTTGGACTGCTTGGACCGGCCAATTGTGGTCGTGAAAGCGCCCCTGGAGGAACTGCTTTCCTACTTTGGATGTATAGATGACCTCAGGTTGCGTCCGGGCAACGATAGCTTCCAGGCAGCCACTGTGATCCGGCTCGCAGTGATTGACCACAATTTGATCGATTTTTCCCGGATCTATGACTTGAGCGATCTGACATAGGAGTTCGTTGGTAAACCTGGAATCCACGGTGTCAAACAAGGTCACCTTGTCGTCAAGGACCAGATAGGCATTGTAGGTTGTGCCTCGGGAGGCTTTGGCGTATCCGTGAAAGTCGCGCAGATTCCAGTCTATCCCTCCCACCCAGTACACTCCAGGCTTGATTTCTACTGGATTCATAATGCTATATCTCCTTAATGGCTATTGGGAAGCAAAGGACGAAAGAGAGGTTTCTTTTGCCGCACATTCCGGGCAGATGCCATGCAAAAGGATTGTGCAGCCTAATACTGTGAAATCGGTTTGCACACTCTGGCACAGGCTGGAAGTGTCTGGTCCAGAGAGAACATCGGCCACCCGGCCGCAATGGATACAGGAAATATGCATGTGCGGTTCCGGATTGCCGTCAAAACGCATCTGGCTGTTTCCGGCCTGCAGCTTTTGAATGATTCCTTCTGAGGACAGAAGGTCCAAGTTGCGGTAAATAGTTCCCAAACTGACCTTAGGCAGTCGCTTGCGAACCATCTCGTAGAGTTCGTCAGCTGTCGGATGGGTTTCCACTTTACGCAGTTCTTCAAGGATGACTCTGCGTTGGGGGGTGACCCGAAGTGTTTTAGGGGGATTCACAAAAAAGCTCCTGGCTAATATTAAGAATGAGTCTTATTAAAATACTTGTAATCGACTCTTGCATTGCCTGTCAAGGGGTCCGTCTGCAGGGACCAGGGCTTTTTGGTTCTGATTTCCATTTTCAACAATTTCAGTTGATTTGCTCTGTTTATGGATAATAGCAATTTGTGTTCAGTGTTCACTGTTCACTGTTCAGCATAAGGACTTGAGATAGCTGATATTTCTTGATTTCTGAAGCTGAACACTCGTATGAACAAGATTTGAACCTGAAGAGGGCATGCCCTTTTGATAGAAAAGCTTTCCCCTAGTACTGCGTCTCAAAAATATTGCCTCATTTTTTGGCAATCGGTTCTATTTTATGTATAAGTTTACTAAATTCGAATATCGAAATCCGAAATTCGAAACAATCGGAACAAATGACTTAAAAAAAGCAAAATTCAAAACAAAGAAAAAAACCAACCCCTAATATTACAGTATCTTATTTTGAATATTATTTTTTATTCGGATTTCGCTTTGATTGTTTCGGATTTCGATATTCGTATTTCGTATTTCCGTGTCGTTGAATAGTGGGTCAAGTTTCAAAAGAAAATCAACATTACAAATTGCCAGTATATGGGACAGAACTTATAAGACACGGTAATAGATTGCCCGGTGAGTCTGATCCCGGTGTGTTCGTAGGGTCCGGGCCGGGCAATGACGGAGGGATCGGACCTTTGTGCGTTTCATACCTGATCAATCCGGCAAATTCCCCCTTTTTTTGCCCGCTTTGGGGCAAAAAAATATTTCAGATTTGCCGGAGGCAAAGCTGAAATGAAAACCATAACTCATGTGGGCTTTAATTTTTTCTTCAGTTTATCCCTGGGATTTACACCTTTGCAATCCGTCTTAGTAACCCTCGGAGGCATTTTTCCAGACACAATTGATCGAATAGCTTCCTTGGGAAGCCAAACCCTGTGGCGCACTGCTCACCGAAAGCTCACTCATTGGCCGTGGCCATATCTTGGGGGTACAGTCCTTCTTCAGGGAGCGGCGCAAATATTTTCCTTTGGGGCCTTATTGCACTGTGTTCTTGATGCCTTGACCCCCACCGGCATTCCCTTGATCCATCCCATGGGTGGGAAATGGCAACGGGGCCTGGGTATCATCAAAACCGGCTCCTATCTGGAAGTCACCCTGATAGCAGGCGCTTTTCTCCTGTGGCATTTTGGACTCCCCTAACCAAATTCGAATACATACCAAAATGTCAAAATCTTCGTCTGTGATCTTCACCCAACCACCCTTGACAATTCACAAATATGATTGACTTTTTCTGTTTGTCCCGTTGATCAAAAAGTCCCAATACAAGGAGGACCCCAATATGCAGGACCATAATACTGTTTTCTTTACCCCATGGGGACAAGGCGAAAACATGATGGCCAAGGCACAGACCCTGTACGAACAATCCGGACTCTTCGATGTGGTCCAGCCCGGAGACAAAGTAGCTGTCAAGCTCCACGTGGGGGAATTGGGCAACCCCAACTATGTCCGCCCCTTTTTCCTGAAGCAGATTGTCGACGAGGTCAAAGCCCGGGGCGGAAAACCCTTTCTCACCGATACCTGCACCTATTACCCCTTAAAGCGAAACAATGCCGTGGATCACATGGAAACCGCCCTGGCCAACGGCTTCGGTTTCGCTCCTTTTATCGTGGCCGACGGACTCATGAGCGAGAACGGAGTCAGGGTTGATTCTCCCGACCCCATGCTGAGCGAAGTGGACGTAGCCGGGGCCATCCATCAGGCCGATGCCATGATCGTGGTCTCCCATCTGAAAGGACATCCCCTGGGAGGATTTGGGGGAGCGATCAAGAATCTGGGTATGGGCGGGGTGACCAAAAAGAGCAAGCTGGAGCAGCACCGACTTTTGGATCTGGTCATTGATGAACAGGCCTGCCAGGGGTGCGGGACATGCGTGGATGCCTGCTGGTTCAACCTGCCCCGGATTGAAAACGAGTGCGTGGTCATCGACAGCCCCTATTGCATGCGCTGCCCTCTTTGCAGCACCGCCTGTCCGGAAGGGGCCATCAGGCTGCAAAACCGGGAAAGGCTTCCCCAAGGGTTGGCTGTGGCCGCCAAGGCGGTTCTGGATACCTTTGAGCAGGGAAAGGTGTCTTGCGTCAACTTTGCCACGGATGTGAGCACAGTATGTGACTGTGCCCCGATTCCAGGAGAAATAATGGGCCAGGATGTGGGTATCTTCGCCTCAGCCTCAGCACTGTCCATTGACGCGGCCGGGTTGGCCAGCATCGATTATCAAAAGCTGGACACCATCCACAGCCAGGATTGCCATCAACAGGTGCGCAAGTTGGTGGAGCTTGGGACCCCTGGAGCCCTAAAACCTCAGGTCACCAGCGTATGAGTATATCTCCCAGTACCCAGGCCCTCGATTGCAGTCTTTGCTTGAGGCAGGTTGCAGGCATGCATTCCCCAACGAGGTATACACCAGTTCATGGACGGCGCTAGGCACTTCACATGCCTTTTCTGCAGTTGATTGCCTTACTTGTGGGCCTGGTCCTGGCTTTGGCCGGATGTATGGCTGTGGTCAGTTGTCTTGCCTCTGTCCTGATAAATCTGCGCTACGGGCAGATGCGAACAGCCGCCTCCCAAGCCGGGACCTCACCTTGCTCATTGATTCTGCGCACCTTGGGTTCCAGTTTCCTCGGCTGCCTGTATACTTTTGCGACCTGTTTTCTGAGCACCAAAAAAGGACTGCACCCAACCCCTGGGCCTGAGTCCAATGAACGGCCCATTGTCTGCATTCACGGCCTGTATCAAAACCAAAGGGCTTGGCTTGTGTATCAGCGCTGGCTGCGCTCAGCTGGGTTCACTCGGGTCTACACTTGGTCGTATTCCAGCTTCGGCCAGGACTTTGACCACCTGTCCCAGAGCCTGAGACAAGACCTGGTCAGGCTGGCCCGGGAACACCCCGAAAAAAAGATGGTCCTTATCGGCCACAGTTTGGGAGGGCTGCTCATAAAATCCGTCCTCGCCGACCCCGCTGTGGCCAAACACATCCACATGGCCGTGACCCTGGGAACGCCTCATCAAGGAAGCGTTCTGACCAGCCTGGCTCTGGGCAAGTTGGGCCGCAACCTGAAGTTCGGCGGTGAGCTGGTCCGCTCCCTGGAAACCGGCAAGGCCCAACCTGAACCAGCCAAAGTGAGCATCCATCCCCCCTTGGACACTCTGGTAGCCCCTCTCTCTGGCCTCCACCCCCGGGAAGCGGGCTGGACAGAGATCCAGACCCCGCCTTTGGGCCATGTCTCCCTGCTCTTTCATCGCCCGACTGCCAGACGAATAGAAAAATATATTTCCGACCTGCGTTGACCAAGTTCCCCCCTAAAACCGAACACATACCGCATGAGCATGCAGGCCCCTCGTGCCTTGTCATCAATTATCTGTCGCAATGCAAGAAACACCCCCCAACCCCCCTCAAGGGGGGACGAAGAAGAGGGAGCGACAGATGAAGGTTGATTTTTCACTAGTACCGTGTCTTATA
Organism: Thermodesulfobacteriota bacterium; assembly: GCA_051749205.1. Taxonomy (GTDB): domain Bacteria; phylum Desulfobacterota; class Desulfovibrionia; order Desulfovibrionales; family Desulfothermaceae; genus Desulfovermiculus. The sequence goes on from JBNJII010000023.1 coordinate 5,738, forward strand.
AGTTCTGTCCCATATAGAGGCAATTTGTAATGTTGATTTTCTTTCGAAACTTGACCCACTATTCAACGACACGGAAATACGAAATACGAATATCGAAATCCGAAACAATCAAAGCGAAATCCGAATAAAAAATAATATTCAAAGTAAGATACTGTAATATATGGATTTGGTTTTTTCTTTGTTTTGAATTTTGTTTTTTTTAAGTCATTTGTTCTGATTGTTTCGAATTTCGGATTTCGATATTCAAATTTAATAAACTTATAAATGAAATAGAACCGATTGCCAAAAAATGAGGCAATATTTTTGAGACGCAGTACTAGAATGCATACCCTGCTGCATGCCTGGCTTGAATGCATTTTTTTTGCGAATTTTTGCAATGTATGACACAATCAGTGCATTGAATTGTCCACACCGCCAAGCCCACTGCCCTTTGACGCATCACACACGCACACATCCAGGTATTGTTGGCCGATATTATGCATTAAGTGTCCGATAGGCAGCTTGTGCATCCTCTCACTGAATGCCTGCGCTTCGCACCGGACCCGGAAAAAATGTCCTGCAAAGAATCCGGAGGACAGTATGGAGTACCCCTTTCAGAACTTCATTTTCGAAGGCGGCGGAGTCAAAGGCATCGCCTACGTAGGTGTTTTCCAGGAGCTCCAAAAACAGGGCATCACAGTAAACATGAAGCGGGTGGGAGGGACATCGGCCGGGGCCATCAACGCGGTGCTCCTGGCTTTGGGATATTCCCTGCAGGAGACCCTGGACATCCTCATGGATCTGGATTTTAACAATTTCATGGACGACAGCTGGGGCCTCATCCGGGACACAAAGCGATTGTTCGATGAGTACGGGCTCTACAAAGGGGATTTTTTTAAGCAATGGATCGGTGACCGCATCCGGGAAAAGACAAAAAACGAGAACTCGACATTTCATGAATTGCAAAACAAAGGATTTTTAGACCTTTATTTGATCGGGACCAATCTCTCCACCGGATTTGCAGAAGTGTTCTCCTGGGAGCACACTCCCAGAATGCGGGTTGTGGACGCAGTCCGCATCTCCATGTCCATCCCTTTGTTTTTTGCTGCAATCCGCAATATGCGTGCGGATGTCTATGTGGACGGAGGGCTTTTGAACAATTATCCGGTCAAGCTCTTTGATCGGGCTAAATACATCGCTGCAGAAAAACGAATCAAGCACGCCAGGGAAACATCCTACTATGACAAAAATGAAAACAGATCCAAACCGGTCACCAGCAGCCCCTATGTCTACAACAAGGAAACCCTGGGCTTTAGGCTGGATTCCAGACAGGAAATCGCCATGTTCCGGGATATCGCCGAGGCCCAGCATAAACCGATTCACAATATCTTCGATTATTTCTCTGCATTGATCAATGCCATCTTTAATGTGCAGGAAAACCAGCACATGCACTCCGACGACTGGCAAAGGACCGTGTATATCAACACCCTGGGCGTAGGGACAACGGAGTTTAACCTTCCGGAGGAAACAAAGAAAAGCTTGATCTCCGCTGGAAGAACAGCCACCCGAAAGTATCTGGACTGGTTCACAGCCAACAAGCCCACGAACCATCCGGACAACCGGGAATAAAGATCAAAGGCAGGCCTGTATCGTCTTATCCGGAAAAGCCCCAGAACCCATTACCCGCAGTTATCCGCACAGTGACCCAGGCTCCCTCTGGGCTGCCTCTCACACTCTGTGCATCCCGCGACCGTAATCAATAAACCCTTTATTGATCAGCCTGACTTTTCGCCTCCTGCGACGAAACACCCCGTTGCCTTCTCGTCCGCCGTCCTTATTGGTATTGCCTTCAATGGTTATCAGCCTCCCTCCTTCCACCCGTTCCACCAGGCCAGTATGGCCGCCACCCCCAGGGTCGCCGGTATCGATAATAAAGACCATGCCCGGCTGCACCAGCTCAGGATCCTCTTCTGCCTGCTGCGAAGTGATGCGCCGAACACCTTCTTGTCCGGCTTGATTCCAATGATCAAGAACGCCTGCCGTCTTGATGCAGGGATTGTCGTTTTCCAGCCTGAGGGCAGCCTGCTGGAAACACCAGTACACAAAAGCAGCACACCAGGGATGGCCGCCGGGCAAATCTGTACTGGCCAAATATTCTTCGACCCTTTTGCCGCGATTGGAGCCCAAGGGATCCTCCAAGACCCCGATTTCATTTTGGGCCGTATCCAGCACTGCGGCCAACAACGGTGTTTGACCCGGGCTGGCCTGCACCTGAGACACAGCCTTTGTTCCGAACAAAGTCTCCCAGGTCAAGGGACCCACGATGCCGTCTATAACCAAGGGATCACCGCTGCTGTCTTCACTGCGGGCCTGAAAAAGACGCACAGCTGCCTCGGTTTTGGATCCGAAATCTCCATCAACCGCCAATAACGGCCGTGCACAGCCCAGTGTGTTCAGCCGCTGCTGGATGAGCCGGACGTAGCGGCTATTCATCATGCCCTGCCGGATGAGGCCTCCGGGATAATATACGGGCTCCGTACCCTGCATGGACTCTTCAAGGCCTCTTGCATCGAACATGTCCACCCCACGTTCCTCCAAAGCCTTGAGCAGAGTAGCTGCACCACATTGTCTGGAGACAAGTTCCGGGTCAAACCTGCCGTCGGCAGCATATTTTCCCTTGGCGTAATGACAGGAAAAGGACCACAGATATGGGGAAAGAATCTGGGGATGGTATTTGCGATACCCCCATCCGTTGTAGGCTTCCAGTTTGTACAGTATGCCCGGCAGGCTCCAGTCGGACCATCCAGTGAAACCATCAAACTGCAAGGCATCAAGAGCCGACTCCTCCCAGGTAAAAGGCGGATTGCCTGGAGGTCGGTTGGCCGGGATGCGGGTTGTCTTGGCATGGAGGGGGTCGCCGTTGTGAAGATGCCTTTCAAAACGCAAGCTTGCCTCCATGGCATGCATTGCTGCCACGACATACCATGGGACTCTGGTGATGCCGCTTAAGGAGCGGTAGCGGGCCTGCTGGCTCAGGATGCGATCCACAAGGCGATGGACATCAGCTTTTTGATGGGGATGAAGGGTGCAATTGTGAAAGAGTTCAGTGTATTCTGCACGCAAGGGTTGATTCAAAGTTATAGTCGTGGACATATTCAGCCTCCTGGAAATACTCGGTTATGTGGCCCAAAGTTTGCTGAATATACTTTAAGACACCACAACAAACGGCCCTCACCCGAAAACAAAATGCTTTTCTATGATATAAGCAATATGTATTCCAGGAGCATTTTATATGGATAAACGACACGCCCGTTACGCCCAGGAGGTCCTCTCTTGTTGACCGATGTGCATGCAAAGAACAACTTTTCTAACCCAAGGAGTTGTTATGATTGAATTCATATCGCTTTCACCATCTGGATTGCCGGAAGAATTTGACCTGGAGCTTTTCTCTGAGAAGCCGGTCGTATCTGTCATTGAAAATAAAGACAGTATCGAGATCAATTACATCTTTCCCGGTTTTACAGTCGGCGACGCAGAACAGCAAATAGGAGAGAAGACCCTGCCCTTCAAGGAGATTGGGATTTCGGGAGCCGGGTTTGTATCCGAGAGCGGCAAACCGCTGGTTCCATCTTTTGGTCGGTATGTGCAAATACCTCCAGGATGCAGGTATGAGATCAGCACGGAAAAGAGCAAACCGGTTGTCTTTGAAGACATCCTGATCGCTCCGGCCCAAGAACAGGCCACGGACCAGGCCGATGAAGCCGGCGGCTTTGAATATGACCCCGAGGCCTACAGGGAGGACACCCTGTACCCGGCAGAAGTCGTTCAGGTGGGGACTGCGCAGAATATGGATGATTACAAAGTGCTGCCCGTGCATGTGCGCCCAATCCAGTATAACCCGGCCAAGCGGCAGCTCGTGGGCTCCAGCAACATCAAAGTGACCATCAGCCTGAAAGCCACTGAAGCTGATAAGGAGGAGATGGACGAGTTTCCCCTCCTAGACCCGACAATCAACCGGGAAGGATTCGGCAACCTGGTCCTCAATCCGCGCCGGCCTGTCATTGAGCGCATACCTGTGCACCCAAGGCCCGGCCCTATCGTCATTGAGCCCCGAGGTCCGGAGTTTCTGATCATATATGCCGACACATTGCACAGTGCAGCAGAATCGCTGGCTGACTGGAAAAATCGAAGGGGATTGATCACGGAAACAGTGTCCATCACCAACGTGGGCAACTCGGTGCACAATATAAAGAGGTATATACGCGACCGCCGCAAAGCTTTCCGCTCCCGCCTGCGCTATGTACTGCTGCTCGGGGATGTCTCGGACATTATTTCCGAAGAGCGGGGAGGAAACACCACTGACCACTATTTTTTCACCAAGCAGGATGCAGCCAATGCCCAGGATTGCGTGCTGCCCTGGGTGTCCGGTGGCCGCATCCCGGTCAATTCGGACAACCAGGCCAAAGCAATTGTGCAGCAAATCATCGACTTTGAAAAAAACCCACCCTGCGATCCGGACTACTATCAACGCATGACCTTTGCCGCCTACTTCCAGGATGATTGGCCACAGGACGGCCGGGCCAACCGGGCTTACATGAAGACCATGGAAGGCATCCGTGAACACATGATCTCGCTTGGTTTTGATGTCCAACGGGTCTATGTGTCCAACAATCCAAATCCCCAAAAGTATAAGGACGGATCAACGGTTCCGGCAGAGGTCAGAAATGCTGTTGCCGACAGCGCTGATGCAACTGACATGTTGATTTCCGGCACATCTGAAGGCCAACTTGCCGTAGGACATCGGGATCACGGCAACGAAACAGGATGGTCCCATCCATCATTTACAATCCAGCATCTGCAGAACATCCTGAGCTCCAGTCCATCAATATTCTACAGCATCAACTGCCTGACCGGCCGCTTCGATTTCAATCCCCGGGACAGCTTCGCCGAGGCCATCTTAACCAAGAGAGGCGGTGCTCCCTCCCTGATCGCAGCCACCGAAACATCCGGCACCTGGCGAAACGACAGTCTGATAAAGGCCCTGTTCGATGCCATGTGGCCGGGCGTCATCCCCGGCTTTCCCGGCACGACCGCCAGCTACGCGGTCAAGCACAATCGCCTGGGAGACATCCTCAACTATGCCAAAGCCTACCTGCTGGTCGCCCACGGGACCAATTCCGGAGTCAAGGACCATCTGGAGATCTATCATGTACTGGGCGATCCCACCCTGGAATTATGGGCTCAAGAGCCTGAGAGCCTCAGCCTGAGCGCTCGAATCATCAGGGACACTTTACATATCAATCTCAGACCCGCCCCGGCTGAGGGAGTGATCACCATTTGGTATCAAGGCGCATTGGTCAAGCGGGCGGCCATCTCCTCCAGGCGGATGAGCATACCGGTCAAGGAGCTGCAGCTCAAAAGAGCCTTGCACCTGCCGGCTTTCCGCCGCCTTCTGTATGTCTGTGCCTCAGCCCCTGGCTACAGATTTACCCAGGTCCGGGTCAAAGTATAGGCTTCTTCGAAGCTGGCTGTAAAATGCTCCGGAAATAAAGAATATTGGACAGGATCTACAAGATTTATCAGGATTATTTTTTCTGCCCGCATGCCGGAAGCCTGCGGGCAGAGAATCAACTGCCTCTTCTTTGCAGAGAGAGGAGTTTATCCCCCGGCATCCTCCTCCTTCAGACTCAGGCTGACCCGGCCCTTGCCCGCATCTACTGTGAGCACCCTGATCCGGGGCAGATACTGGTTCACGGAAAGGACCTCCATGGGATGCGCGATGCGCCGCCGGCTGAGCTCAGAGATATGGATCAACCCGTCATTTTTCAGCCCAATATCCACAAAAGCCCCAAAATCGACAATGCTGCGCACGACGCCGGAGACAACCTCGCCCTCTCTTAAGGCCTCTATGTTCCGAATATCATCCCGGAAAGGGGTGGCCGGCACCTCCTGCCGGGGATCGAACCCCGGTTTTTGGAGCTCAAACACAATATCCTGCAAAGTCTGCACACCTATGCCCAGCTCTTCAGCAACAGCAGTCAGCTCCCCTTGGCCCGGCTGATGCGGGTCATAGGTTGTTCTGAGCCTGGTTGCAGCGGCATAGCTTTCCGGATGGATGCCGGTGTTGTCCAAAACATCCCGGCCGTCTCGTATGCGCACAAACCCGGCGCACTGCTCAAAGGCCTTGGGTCCCAGGCCTTTGACCCGGAGCAGGTCTTTCTTGCTCAAAAATGCGCCCTGCTCTTTGCGCCGGGTCACAATATTTTGAGCCAGCTTGGGTCCCAGCCCGGACACATACCCGAGTAAGGCGGCCGAGGCGCTGTTTATATCCACCCCCACCTGATTGACCAGATCTTCAATGGTCTCATGCAGCTTGTACTCCAAAAGCTTTTGATCCACATCATGCTGATACTGGCCAATGCCTAAGGATTTGGGATCTATCTTGATCAGCTCGGCCATGGGGTCGCGCAGACGCTGGGCTATGGACACCGCCCCGCGCACAGTCACATCCAGTTTTGGATACTCCTGCTGACCCAGCTTGGAGGCAGAATACACCGACGCCCCGGCCTCAGAAACCACTGTATACTTGAGTTTGCATTCCGATTCCCGATTCAAGGCGGCAAAAAATTCCTGAGTCTCCCGGGATGCCGTCCCATTGCCTATGGCCACCGCCTGGATCCCATGCCTTTGGACCACATTCAAAACAGTATTCTTGGCCCCCTGATAGTCCTTTTGCGGGGCTGTGGGGTAGATGACAGCATAGTCCAGCAGCTTCCCATGGGCATCAATGACCGCCAGCTTGCAGCCGGTCCGGTAGGCGGGATCCACCCCCATAAGAACCTGTCCGCTCACCGGCGGGGTCATCAAGAGCTGGCCCAAATTCCTGCCGAACACGGAAATGGCCTGCCGGTCCGCCTGCTCTTTAAGCTGGGCATGGATCTCCCGTTCAACGGACGGAAAAAGCAAACGCTTGAAGCCGTCCTGGTAAGCCGTTCGCAGATACTGCTCAGAGCTTTTGGCCTGCCTGGGGATGTGGTGCTTGAAGACGTTATCCAGGAACCGGTCCTCGTCTATGGTCACTTTCACCCGAAGCTGCTTCTCCCGCACCCCTCGCATAATGGCCAGATACCGATGGGAAGGTATGGAATAAACCTTTTCCCGGGCTTGGGCATGGGGGGCATAGCCTGCCTGGGGATCAAACTCCTTGCCTTTCTTGATCTCCAAAACACCCTGACCGCGCATCTGTTCGCGCAGGATTTTGCGTTCCCTGGGATCGTCGCTGAACCGCTCGGCTATGATATCCTGGGCCCCTTGCACTGCCTGATGAGCATCTGCGACCTCTTTGCCCACAAAGTCCTTGGCCCGGGCCTGGAACTCTTCTGCCGACAGGCTCGCTTTTTGCAAAAGATCGGCCAGGGGCTCAAGCCCCCGAGCCAGGGCCTGGCCGGCCCGGGTGCTCTTTTTTTCCTTGTACGGCCGGTACAGATCCTCCAGCTCGGTCATGGTCCTGGCTGCCTGGACCTTGCTTCGCAGGTCAGGGTCCAACCGCCCCCTCTCTTGGATCAGGCGCAGGATATCGGCCTTTCGATCCAAAAGTCTTCGGCTGAAGGCATAGGCTTCCTCAAAAGCCCGCAACTGTTCCTCGCTCGCCCCGCCGGTGGCTTCTTTGCGGTATCTGGCTATGAACGGAATGGTCGCTCCATCCTGGATAAGAGCCAGGATATTGCTCACAGCCGAGGCTGGAATCTTGGTCTTATCAGCCACCAGAGAAGTCAGTTCATCCATGTAAATATCCTTGTATTATGGGGAAGGATCTTGATTGGGCTCACCCGGCACATGGCAAAACACGAGCTCCTGGGCTGCATAGCCCGGCATAGGTTTTGTCTCAGCTATCCGTTTTCCTGGTATTGATCCAGGTATCCAGATCCTGCCGGGTGATAAGATCCAGGACTTCCAGATCCTCTCCCTTTTTCCTCCGAACCAGCAACCGGTAATTCATCCCCACCCGTACCCGGTAGATGGATGAAAGCTTTTCCACCTGTCTGCTCTGGCGGAGAACCTGCTGATCATTGACTGCAAAGCCTGTTGCCGCCCGGAGGGCCTTAGCCACAATCCCGGCTGAAATATGTTTACAGTTCTTCTTGAACTGCTCAGTGTATACTGGGATATGGACCTGTTTTGAAGCACAGACACCTTGATCGCCATCTTCTTCACCCTCTGAGGGGCTGTCCTGTTCTGATCTTTGAGCTAAAGCCCTTTGGTCTTCAGTCTTCCTTTTTGATTCCAGCTCCTGGTGCAGGCGGCGGCGCTCCTGCTGTTGCTCCCGAATCTCCATTTTCAGCTGTTCAATTCTGCGCTTCAAACGGGCGGCATCTTCTTGCTGCCGGCTCTGATCGCCTGCTTTCTCTGGCTGGACATTTTTGGTCGGTCCAGGGAGGCTTCCCTGTTCCAATTTTTTGCTCAGTATCTTCAGCTCACGCTCTTTTTCCTGCAGCTCTCGATCTTTATGCACCGCATTTCGCCGACCCTCGGCTATCTTTTGCTTTAATTCACTGATTTCTCGTTCCTTTTCTTCAAGCTCACTATCCTGATCCTGTTTGTCCAAGGCCTCTACCAGGAAATCCTCAATAGGATCGGCATAGATATCCAGATCAAGCTCTGTCCGGGCATTGCGCAGGACTTCTAAAAGAATTTCATTATCCAGAACAGCACTCGGCCGCTCGAGTATCGCCGAACGGGCGAACACAATACTCAAGGCGGGAAAAGTCGGCTCAAAGCAATGCGTCAGGTCAACCAGATTATTGCCTGATGCTATATCATTGTTTGTAAGCGATTTTTGGCACTGTTTCTCCAAAAGCATAAACTGCTCTTGATGCTCCAATAAGCGCATATGAAATTCTTGAACATGCTCGTCCTTGAGTTCCTCCTGGGGTATGGTGGACTTGATCTCTTTGGACAATTCCAGATTGCCGGCCTCCAGGGTCGCATGCAAGAGATCGTGCATATGCATTTCAGCAAAGTCACTCTTGCCAGGCCGGTTTCGCAACTCCAAAAGCATGCTCCAGGCGATATTGTGCAGCCCGAATACATCCGCCTGCCGATAGGCTGCAAACAATTGATCTTCGTTGAGCTCAACTGGGTTGAGCTTTTTGATGTGATAGGCCCGCATGTTGTAAATAACATCGGCTCCCTCAACCAGCCCAGGAGAAGACATGACTTGGCTCTTGGTCAACCCAGCATAGGGAGATGCATCATAAAAACGTTCTTCATCTTTGCGCAGGCAGCATTTCTTGTACTTCTTGCCGCTCCCGCAATGGCACGGATCGTTTCTCCCGGTCTTGGGCACCGGGCGGCGCACAGTTTCGTCTTGGGCGATATACCTGGGTGGCCTTTCCTGGGGAAGCTCCTGATGAATGTCTCTTTTCAAGAGTTGAGGCAGCACGGCATCCTGAAAACTTCTTTTTTCCAAGCAGTCCAGAGCGGTGTGGACATAGATGCTGCCCTCGGGAGGCAAGTATTTGTTGCGCAGCTTGAGCAAGACTTTCTTCACTTCGCTGTGTTGCACTTCCCATTTCACTGCCAGCTCTGCCGCCAATATAGCAGCCAGAACATTTCGCTGCGTGGAGAGCTCCCGGGCGAAAGCCATCTCCAGCAAGGGATCTATGGCCTTTTCGTCCTGATCCCGAAAAGGATATGTAAAGTCATCTATGTTCTCGACAACCTTCAGGGTTTGACTCAGGATATGCGGATCGACATGCATCCGGAGAAAGGCGACGGCATTGAGCAGAATGCCCATGGCCTTGTCTTCGCCTTCGGCAATCAAGTACTGCATGAGCTGGGTCAAATCAGCATGCGGCAACTTGGCGATATGTTCCGAAACATCTGCAATCATCGGAAAGGTTCGATCCGTTGTCCGCAAAAGATGCAACGTGGCTTCATCTACCATGGCAATCCCTCAACCTTGAACATCCTGAAGGCAATAGTACTGCGTCTCAAAAATATTGCCTCAATTTTTGGCAATCGGTTCTATTTCATTTATAATTTTACTAAATTCGAATATCGACATTCGGATTTCATATTTCCGTGTCGTTGAATAGTGGGTCAAGCTTAAAAAGAAAATCAACATTACAAATTGCCACTATATGGGACAGAACTTATAAGACACGGCACTCGCCTCTACTCTTTATGGGCTTCTTTTTTCCGCTGAACCGACTTTGTGCACTGCGCACATAAAGGTCCGGGCCGATGGAGTGCAGGTGACCGGGTCTCGCTGTTCATCATCGGTCAGGTTGTTCAGGCTGGCTTCCGGGTCTATGTCCCCCCACCCCCAGGCAATGAGCACCGATCCCGGATGGACCCGGTCCGTGATCCTGGCCTTCATCCGGATACTTCCTCTGGGGGTCTGCACCTGGACCAGGTCGTGGGTACCGATTCCTTTGGCCCGGGCATCATCTGCATGCAGCTCCACATATCCTTCGGGTTCCCTTTTGATCAAAGAGGGGATGGTGTGGAACTGGGTGTGGGTGAAGCGATTGGTCCGCTCCCCACTGATCCCGATAAAAGCCTGATCTGGGATCTGTCCGGCAAAGCTGATGGGTTCCCCCGGTTCAGCATGGAGAAATGGAACCGGAGAATGGCCGTTATCCATAAGACGCTGGGAATAGAACTCCACCTTCCCGGAAGGAGTGGCAAAACCCTGCTTTGCGTGTTTGGCAAACTCCAAAGGCTCGGCCCGCAGACCGTTTGGGTGCTGGCGCAGGGCCTGGACAGTGATCCCTGAGGGGACAAGCTGTTCGTCAATGGCCTCTTCCACCGAGTCCCAGGGGAATTCTCTTTTTTGGCCCAGCTTCCTGCCCAGCTCAAAGATGATCTTCCAATCCGGCCAGCTCTGCCCGCGGCAGGCCAGGACCTGGTCCTGGAGGATGACCGGGCTGTTGCGTATATAGGCCCGATTGAGCTGGGTCTTTTCAAAACAGGAGCTGGCCGGGAGCACGATATCGGCCAACTGGGCGGTGCGGGTCATAAACAGGTCGATGACCACCAGGGATTTCAGGTTGTTCAAACCCTGCAGCACTCTGTTGGAGTCGGCCATGGTCACCACCGGATTGCCGGACTGGACCACCAGCATTTGGATGGGATAGGGGGTGTGCTCGACCATGGCGTCCACCAGACAGGACTGGGCATGCCGGCCCCAGGTAGGATGGAAGGTGTCAAACAGAGGGTATTGGTGAGTTACCGGCACCATCTCTGTGGGCAGCCGGTCTTTGAGCTGCATGTCCTGTATGGGCACGGGCTGGGGAATAAAATCCCCGCCTTCCCGGTCCACATTTCCGGTCAGGGCCCGCAGGATGGATACGGCCCTGGTGGCCTGGAAGGTCTGCAGCTGCATGTCCAGACCGTTGCCGTCGATGATGCAGGCCGGCTTGGTTTGGGCGTACAGTCTGGCCGCTTCCTTGATAGACTCCGGGGTCAGCCAGATTTCATCAGCCACTCGCTCTGGGGCGTAGTTTTCTGCTGCCTCCCGCAAGGCTTCCAATCCGGTGGTATACTGATCCACAAACTCCTGGTCATAGAGGTTGGCGGTGATGATCTCCTGGATCATGGACATGGCCAGGGGGCCGTCGTGCCCGGGCTTGATCTGCAGCCAGATGTCGGCCATGGCGGCCAGAGAGGTCTTGATCGGATCGATGACTATGAGCTTGGCCCCCTTCTGTCTGGCCTGCCAAATGGCCTCAAACGCTCCGGGAGCGGTATTGCGGTCGTTCTTGCCCCAGATCAGGATGCACTTGGAGTCTTTGGGTTGGGGCAGGGTCATGGCCCCGTAAGTAAAGTTGTGGGCCATTTCTCGGGCCACATGGCAGACAGAGCCGTTGCCGATACAGTTCGGAGAGCCGAAGGTGTTCATCAGCCGATTGGCATAATCCCAGGGTGCGCCCCAGTCTGCGGCCATGCCCCGGAGCCAGGCCACACTTTGGGCCCCGGAATTCTCCTTGAAGCCAAGCATATCGGCTGCCACCCGGTCCAGGGCTTCCTCCCAGGAGGCCTCTCTGAATTCGTTCCCGGAAGGTCCGGCGTCCCGGATCAGGGGGTGCAGAATCCGTTCCGGGGAAGAAACGATCTCCGGGGCGGCCTTGAGCTTGGGGCACTGAACCCTTTTTTCCTCCGGCAGAAAGGACTTTCTGCGGGCATTGGTCAAGACGCCGTCAGTGACCTCCACTTCCACCGGGCAGCATGCCGAGCAAAGGCGGCAAACAGTATCCTGGGGCATGAGTTTCTCCTTTAAAGACATTCGATTCCAGGTAAGAACATAACAGAACCCGCCTTTCAACGGCCTGTTATGTTCTTATCTGCCGGCCTTGACCCAGCAGCTGCGGATTAATTCAAAATGATTGCTGTGGGTTCTGATCTTCCACCACACCTGTCCCTGATCCTGAATGGACCATGGAGGGGCTAAGGGCCCTGCCTCTTCCTGGAGCATGGCCGTTATGTTCTGCAGGCCGTATCCGGCATAGGGACCTGATTCCAGGCCGCCGAGCCAGTCCTGTTCCCTGGCAGCCTCCTGAGACCAGGAAAACGGGTCGGACAGCAGAAATTGAGCATTGCGCCGGGCGAGAATCCGGTTGCTTTCTGTAAGATGGGTCAGAGGATGGGGGACCTTGTCCACCATATTCAAGGAAGCAGCCGAGGAAAAATACTTGGAGCGCACAGGCAGGGCCTGGGCATCGGCCACGATAAATTCCACATTATCCCTGTTCCATGCTTGGGGCAGCTTAAGGTGAGCGGACAAGGTCAGGCGGCCTTCATCAGGCAGCTGCAAGGTCTTACGCCCGTGGAGCATCAGTTCTCGAGCGGCCTGGATAAAGGCCACTGAATTGTCCAGGCCCAGGACAAAATCGCATTTCTGGGCCATTTCAAAGGCGAATCTGCCCACGGCGGATCCGATGTCCAGGCAGACCCCAAAATGGGGATGCATGAGCCGGACCCATTGATCATAGGCTTTAGAGGCCTGCTCCTCCTGGAGGAGATCCCCATAGTGACTCCAGAGATAGGAGGAGACCACAGTGGACTGTTCATATTTGGAATGGGAACGCTGTGCGCGCCCAGGGTCAAGGTCGGCCAAGCCGTCGCGAATCAAAAAGACCTCAGCGCAGTTGGAGCAGGTCAGTTGACCCTGGATAACGTCTTCGTCTAAAATCTGTTCCACGTGAAGTGACAGCTCATTTTCCTGGGGAAGACAAGCAGGGCAAATGAGCATGTCCATGAGCGCTTTTTTCATCATCGTCTCCTAAACATTGGTCTGGGCGGGATGGCAGGGCTTTTTGGTTCTGCTTTCCATTTTCAACAATTTGAGTTGATTTGCTCTGTCTCTGGATAATAGCAATTTGTGTTCAGTGTTCGGTGTTCACTGTTCAGCATAAGGACTTGAGATACATGATATTTTTTGATTTGCCTTCCTGATGCCTCAAAATGTCCCAAAATATGTTTTTAAAGTATAATATGCGCATGGATCAGGACTTCTGAAGCTCGTATGAAACAAGGTTTGAACCTGAAGAGGGTCAACCTTGAGGGCAAGCGCGGCCTACCTGCGAGCCCGGCTCTTCCAGTAAGGCGGGCTTGACCCCAAGCCCTGCCCTTTTGATAGAAAGTCTTTCCCCTGGATTGCCCGGTGACTCTGCCCCCAGTGTATTCGAAGGGTCCGGGCCGGGCAATGACGGAGGGACCGGACCTTAATGCGTTTCATACCTGATCAATCCGGCAAATTTCCCCTTTTTTGCCCGCTTTGGGGCAAAAAAATATTTCAGATTTGCCGGAGGCAAAGCTGAACACTGAAACCTGAACACTCCTGGAAACGTACATTTGAGAACAAAATTACCGTGGGTGGGATGGGCCGTAGCTTGACAGAAGCGAAATAATAATAATTATCTATAGATTGTCAAACCGTGTGTCAGGAAAGAGTCTGGGAGAAAATCTCTCACATTGGGAGGAGTTATGGAAGTCAGAATCGACTATGATTTGTGCATGGGAGACCGGAACTGCAACAAGGTCTGTCCGGATGTATTTCAGTATGATGAAGATCAGCTGATCTCTCGGGTGCTGGTGGATGAGGTCCCTGCGGACCAGGAGGAGCTGGTCCGCAAAGCAGCCAGAGAATGCGCCCCTGGGGCGATAATCATCGAGGAATGATCTGGTTGGCCTCGCAGAGCTGGAAATAGACCGGGTTACACAGCGGCTGGCAAGCCAACTGAAAATGGGCAAGCCAGCCGCGACTGCATGCCCTAGGCTTATGGCCATCTTGCCGGCGATCAGGTTCTCATCCGATTGAGCATATGCATCCAGAATACGATGGACGCCGGATGCAGGTGACTATGAGTTTTGGGGTTGCCTGCTTTTCCGGTGACCTGGACGCCACAAAGAATGATCTGCTCAGTCGGGCTGATCAAGCCATGTACCAGGCAAAACAAAGGGGCAGAAACAGATGCTGGAGTTCAATCAGCCATATTCAGACCTGGACAGTGCCGGTAACCACATGCACCGGATCGCTGCTCCATAGCTGGCCGTAATACGTATCATCCGTGGGTCGCCACCAGTTGCGCACTGTCAAGGTTTCCAGGTCTGTATAGCCCTGATCCCGGAGGAGAAGCTCCATAACCATTCCCAGGCGCTCGAACTCGTGGAGAGCAGTCCACAGTCGGGTTACCTTGGGTGGAAACCAGCGATTGGAGAAACCGAGGATCACCCGGCCCCCGGGTCGAAGGACCCGCCTGATCTGGGCTATAAAGACCTGCGGCCGGATCACGTACTCAATGGACAGACTGCAGACAACCAGGTCAAAAGAAGCATCGGGAAAAGGCAGTTCCGGATGGGCATTGATGTCCTGGACCACATGGTGGTTCAAAGCCGGGTTGGCCTCCATCTCCTCCCTGTTCATCCCCAGCCCGGTCACCTCCAGATCTCTGTCCATAGGCAGATGGGAGTGCAGGCTGCTCATCAGGTCCAGAACCTGCATGCCGGGGCTGAGATAACGGGAGTACTCAGCCTGCAGATGCTCCCTGGCCTGGTCATCTACATGCCCGACCATCCTGGGCCGGACATAAAAGGCCCCGTCTTCCTGCTCATCCTCCCGGGTCAAAGGCTCCTCAAGCTCAAAGTCAGTGGGCTGATTCTGCCAGCGGGCCTGCATCCCGGGACCATTGTCCGCAAGCTCCTCCATCCACACAAAGCATCTGCCGCCCACATCGCTGTCCTTGACCGCCGCATTGTGCACATACACAGACACGGTCAGGGGATAATCGGCCAAGGGGTGGTTGAGGTCGGCAGTAAATCCGTTGTCCTCAACTCCGGTGACCCGGAAGGGGTAGATATTTTCCGGAAAAATGCCCATCAAGTCGCTTAAAAAGCCCTTAGGGTAAAAGCGGCCGAGCCTGGGTCCGGACACCGGCTGTCCCCCGGTGGGAGGCTTAAATGTCTTGCAGGGAAGAGAATGGACATCTTTTGCTTTCCTGGCCGGCACAGCTTCCCCCGGTGCATAGTCTATGCAAACGACATCCCCAATGCCCAGTCCGACAAGGGCTTCTTCCATTCCCCGGGGAAAGAAGTCGCGCCAGATGTTCACCTTGCGGGCCAGAAAACGCTCCCGGTGCCGGGCCTGGGAGCTGGCCCAGACAAGCTCGAACTCCAAGGTGGCGAAACAGTTTTTGTCTATGTGAGTCATGGATCATCCTCTTGAGCATAAAAGATATCCCGGCCGGACAGAAAAGGTGGTTTCTGCCAGGCCGGGGGGGGGCAGGTTTGAAAATGTGGCTCCCCGCCGGATTGATCATGTATAATCAATCCGGCAAACAGATCAGGCCTGGGGATCAACAGCGACCAAAGACACTCCCAGCTTCTTTTCCAGCTCCTGGATCCGCTTGAGCTCTTCATCAGACAAAGAGCTCGGATGCGTTGGATGGCAGGAAAAGGCCAGCAGGGTCTTTCCGGTTTCCTGTTCCAAGCTTTTCACTGCAGACAGATCCTCTTGACTCAATGAATGGGCGATACTGCACAACATAGCATCCCTCCTGCATCTTTTCGGTGACCTATTCACTTGGCCGTTCGTGCTTGTTTCGTGCTTCGGTTTTCGGATTTTTGATTTTTTTAACCACCCCCTTTATCCCCTTTTTGCCAAGGAGGGGATTAAGGGGTGGTTGGGATGATGACTCTGAAACCTTTAAGGTGTATTTTTGATACTAATGCCCTTGTGGGCACAAGCAAAGAAGAGGCAATTGGGAGCAGAATGGGAGGTCACTCCTCCCAGTCGGAGAATGTTTGCAGGAAGGAGTACAGATTGACGCCCTTGTTGGTAAGGCCCAGCTTGCTGCGCAGATTCTTGCGGTGAAAGAGGACGGCATATTCTGAGCACTGCAGGGCCTGGGCGATTTCCTTGCTGCTCATACCCTGTCTGATCAGAGAGGCCACCCGCATTTCTTGAGGGGTCAAAGAGGCGAAATGGGTGCTCAGGGAACGGGCAAAGGGAGAGACAATATCCTGTAGCGTGGTCTCGATGTGCCGGACCAGAACCTGCTGTCTGGTATTGAGGGGACTGGAATCGAGCTCCCGGATATGGGGCAGGACCTCCTGCTTCACAGTCTCCAGGACATTGGCCTCTATCTCCTTTCTGTCCTGGTCTCTTTGCCGGAGCAAGGCCTTCAGGGCTGCGTTTGCTTCCCTAAGCTCCTCAGTTTGCCGGGCAAGGGCTGCCTCTTTGGACTCCAGCTCTTCCTGGACCAGCTTCAATTGGGTGATGTTTTCATGGCTGACCACCACCCGCAGGGGGCCGGTGCCTTGCATCCTCCTGGCCCGCATGTAAAACCAGCGTTTTTGACTCTCAAAATGGCAGGGGTAGTCCAAGAGGAACTCATCCATCTGCCCGGCAATGACTGCTCGAATCCCCCTGGCCACCTCCTGGGCGTGCTCCGAGGATTCGCCCTGGGCCTGATCACAGATGGCCAGGTAGTTGACCTGGAGGACTTCCGGGCGAAGCTGCAGATCATTGGCCTGGGCAAACTCCCGCCAGGCCTGGTTGGTTTTGACGATCCAGCCCTGACTGTCCAAGATGGCGATATGTGCGGACAAAGAATCGAGAACCGTTTCCGCCAGGTCCTCGGCCTCTTTGAGTCTCTGTGCCTCCATCTCCCGGCCGGGGATAGCCCGCCCTTTCTCTTCATGCCTGTCATGTTCAGCCACAAGGCAGCCTCCAGAAAGGTTCAAAACCCATGTTGCCCTGATTCTATGACCAATCAGACTGTGGTTCATTCTGCGGCCAGCGGGTAAGCAGCATGCGGACCAAAAACGGGGCAACCAGGCAGGTCACAGCGCTCAAAGTGACCATGGCTCCGAACAAGGCCTGGTCCACCGCCCAATCCCCCAGGAGCATCCCCTTTTGCATGACCACCAAAGCGATTTCCGCCCTGGGGACCATGCTTATGCCGATCAAAGTCCCGCTTTGCACATCCCGCAGCAAAGCCACAGGCAAACCGTTGGCCACCACCTTCACGGCAATGGCCACAACAGCCAAGACCATTCCCATTTCCAGGCTGGACCCTATGGTCCCCAATTGCATCTCATATCCGATGCCGACAAAGAAAAGAGGACTGAAGAAGTCATAAAGAGGGACAAAGGAGTCCTCCAGGGAAATGTACTGCGGATCACGGCTGAACACCAACCCGGCGAAGAAGGCCCCAATAGCCAGGGAAAATCCCAGCATTCCGGCCAGGGCAGCCACGACAAACCCAAAGCCGACAAGAGTCAAAGTGGAATCCGGTTTGCTCTCCACCTTATCCACAAAAGAGGTCATGGGCCGTTCCAGAAATACGGCAAACAGATAGCACACAGAACCGAACAGGAGCATCTTGAGCGCAAAGCCCATACTCGCAGTCAACAAGGTGGGGAGAAGAGCCCCGGAACCTTCGCTTTGCAAAATGGGAACGATGGTAAACACCAAAGCCATAAGGACAACTGCGCTGACATCGTCCAGCTCAGCCAAGTCCACAAGCAAGGCCCCGTTTGGGGAATTCAGGGCCTTTTTCTCCTCCCAGACCTTTACCGAAACCCCAACGCTGGTGGCAGTAAACGCCGACCCCACAATCAATCCGGAAACCACTGAGTAGCCCAGGCCATAAACCGTCAAGCAATACCCAGCTACCCCAGCGACCAGGACATTGAGGACCCAGGCCAGGCTGGCGTTGCGAAGCTGTTTGACCAAGACAGAAATATCGCTTTTCAGGCCTACCCGAAAAAGCAAAATGACCAACCCCAGTTGGGCCAGAAAATGGATAATTTGCCCCCCATCTGCAAAGACCGGCCAGAGGTCGCTGAACCAGCGAAGGCAGATCCCCAGGAGTATATAGCCGACCAAAGGGGGAATAGGCGTACGCTCCAAGCTCCCCTTGACCAGCATGGTCAAAACAACCGCTCCTCCTGTAAGCAGGACCAGATGGGAAACATCTCCGTGAGGCTGCATGAGAGCTCCTCCTGAGGCTTGAACTCCAGAATAGGGATATGCAAATCAATCAGCTCAACAGTCACCTTCTGTCCTTTCCTTCAGGACCAGGATAAATTTTTCCACCAGATCGGGATCGAACTGGGTCCCTGCACAGCGTCGCAGCTCCTGGACCGCATCCTCCTGGGACATGGCCTTGCGGTAAGGTCGGTCGCTGATCATGGCGTCATAGGCATCCACAATAGCCAGAATCCGACAAGGTAATGGAATTTCAACATCTTGCAACCCCTGTGGATACCCTGTGCCGTTCCACTTTTCGTGGTGTTTGAGGATCCAATCCGCTATTGGCTTCAGGTCGGGTACGGACTGGGCAATGCGGTACCCGATCTCGCTGTGTTTTCTCATCTCCTCCCACTCCTCCTCGGTCAATGGTCCGGGCTTAAACAAGATACGGTCGGGTATGCCCACCTTGCCCAGGTCGTGAAAGCGGGACAGCAAAAACAAGTCGTTGGTTTCGTTTGCAGACATTTCCGCGGAGCGGGCCAATGCGGCAGCCAACTCCTGCAAACGCTCGCAATGCCCCTGGGTATCAAAGTCCCTGGCCCCCATAGTCCCGGTCAGGGCTTGGACGATGGCGCTGCGGGCGCTTCCCTCCTGATGGATCTTTTCCCGGTACATCCGATCGTCAGCCTCCCGGAACAGGGATTGCATATTGAGGGAACTCTGGTTGCTCACGGCAAAGCCGATGGAGATGGAAAGGGGAAGCCGTGGATTGTGTGTATTGTATTCCTGTACCGAGGTCCTCAGACGTTGGGACAACTTCTCTATAGTCTTCTGATCCGTTTCAGGGACCAAAACAGCGAATTCATCCCCGCCGATCCGGGCCATGACGTCGCTGGACCGAAATGTATTTCGCAAGAGTTCGGCTGTGTGGATAAGCAACTCGTCCCCGGATTGGTGTCCCAGAGTATCGTTAATGAACTTCAACCCATCCAGATCGCAGGTGAGGATGCCCAAGGGCATGTGGCGTCCATCCTGCAATCGGGTCATGGACTCCTCAAAGAAATTGCGATTGTAGAGTCCGGTCAGGGAATCGTGAAAGCTCATATGCCGGAGCTCTTCTTCGGCTTTTTTGCGCTCTGTAATATCCCGAAATGAGGTCAGCAGCGCGGCCTGCCCTTCCCATTCTGTTTCACTAGTGCGCAACTCGGCCACAATAACACCCTGGTTTTCTGTGATAACTTCGATCTCTGTGCTATCCCCGGGTATGAGAGGGTACCCGAAATGCTCGCCGATAAGCTCCCTTTCTGAGCGGCCAAACATCCCGGCTGCCGCCGGATTGATGAACAGAATCACTCCCTGGTGGTCAACCACCATAAGTCCGTCTGCATTGAGCTGAACCAGCTTGTTCAGCTTGTCGTGGGATTGGGCAAGCTCTCGGTAAAGACCCTGATAGGGTTGCCTTAAGAAACCGGAGACAAGGGCTTTGTAGATAAAGATGTAAGAGGCCAGCTTGAGCAGATGTCCCAAAAAGTTAAAAATTCCATAGACATCTGTATACAGAGTAAAAGAAAGTTCGGAAGCGATGGTGGCAGTGAAGGCAGCCAGCAAAAGCTTAAGATTGTGGGAACTGAAATATTCACGCCCCTGCCAGAAGGCGAATATGGCCAACCCCATGAGTGCACATATAATATATTCGCCCACCACTTTGGTCAGAGTCAGGCCCCGTCCTGGCACGTACATAGCTGGAAACGTGTCCAGGGGGATGATGAGAAGAATAAGTACTGCGGTCAGGGTGGCGTACCCGGCCAGGACAAGTCTCTCAGAAAGGACCTTGCCTTTGCTGATCAGCAGGCCAACCATGAGCAGGGATCCGCTTTCCAGGAAACGGGCCGCCATCCAGAGCTGGGTGGGAAGATCCGCTCCCCGCTCGGGGAATATCCCCATACCGGTGTAGGCCAGGGTGTGCATAAGATCCAGGGTTGCTACGCTGGCGTAGACCACTGAGATCAAAAACAGGGGGTTGTTGGAAGCGATACGCCGGGTATTGAAGCCGATGGTGAATACGCTGACCGCCACCCCAACTGTAAAGAGTTCAACTATTGCATGGTACAGCAGATAATTGACATTACTGAGTATGAACAGAGTCCCCGAGCCAAGCAGGACCAGGAGGGCCCAAAGAACAGGCCGCAGAAAGTTGGTTTGGGCAGAGGACTGTTCATTCATATCCTGTTTCATTGTTCACCTAAAGAGTGTCTTGGTGTGCATGCGGCAAGCATAAAGTCCCTCTAAACAGTTACCTGGGATTGCTGAGTGTTCCGGGACTCCCGGGGATCAATCCGGCAGAACCTGCATACACATCCATAAGAGCGAGGAGACCTCCGTATTTGTGCCCTGCATATGGTTATCGCCGGTAACGAACTCGGCAACCATCGTGGTGATTTTCTGGGACACCAACAAATTGATAAGACGGGTGAACAGATTCTTGACCTCTCCTCCATTTGCAACAGATTGCTCACCGGGTCAATGAAACCATATCCGGCGGGTTCTGCTCAATAAGCTCTTGACCACAAAAAAAGGGTCCTCGAGACCGTAGGTGGCAACCGGGATCGTATGAAAACGAGGCCCTTTTTTGTTCGTCAGTCCCATGGCAAAAAATATTTCAGAGTTGCCGGGGGCAAGGCACAAATCCGACCTGTCAAGTATGCTTATTGTCATGGACCATGCCTTGATTTACAGTTTTGATGAGGAAGAACCCGTTGTCGCTCTTGTGGATCCCAGGCTTGCGGGAAGCACATGTCCTGGAACCTCACCTGGCGGCGGAGTTGAATTGTCGAATATACAGCAAGGAGGTTTGTATGGCCCGCTATCTATTTCTTCTCAGTCAAGACAGCAATGAATCTGCGACCCGTTGTTTTCAGTTTGCCAAGGTGGCCGTGGACAAAGGACACCAGGTGGACCTGTTTCTTATAGACAGCGGGGTGGAGTGGGCCAACTCCAAACGGGACTTCAACCTAAAGACCGTCACCGGGGATTGTCCCAACGACTACCTGCCCCACTTGGTGGACAAAGAAATCCCCATAGGGGTTTGAATTCCCTGCGCCAAGTCTCGTCAGGTGGACGAGAGCCAATTCTTTTCCAACATGTATCTGGGCGGTGCCCCGGCCATCATAGACATCTCTGCCGAGGCCAAAGTATTTAACTTCTAGCCCGGACCTTTATCACTGTAAAGGTATCAGAGTCATTACCCCAACCACCCCTGCCCCTCCTTGCCAAGGCCGACCTTTACCACACGTGACACCGTGGGTTTGGTATTCTCAGAGGGCAGCCATACGGCGGAAGACGCCCAGGCTGCCCCTACAAGGAGGTGCGGGGTTGTATGAAAGTGTTAGGGCTCTTACTCACTTTGGGGAATCATCGGGATCCTCCGGGCAGTGCTTCGCGTCTTCGCGTAATGCCTGCCCGCTGGGTTTTCAAAATACCCCACGGTGTCAAGTGTGTGCTATGCACAGCTTGCCAAGGAGGGGATAAAGGGGTGGTTGAACAATGCCCAATACCTTTGTGCCCATTGTGCCTTTGTGGTTTTGATGGTGAGATTCAGGAGTCCTCGAGCTCCACAACATTATTGACCTGCACATTGTACTTCTTCATCCGGTTCCAGACCGTGACTCGGGAGACACCCAAGATTCGGGCCGCTTCCGATTGGTTGCCCCTGGCCTGCCGCAAGGCCTGGATAAGCTCATTTTTGAGCTGTTCATCACGTACTGGGGCGTCTGCGGCCCGCTCTTCCACGGGCTGAGGAGTCTCCTCAAGGATATGGGGCAAAAGATGGTGGGCCTCGATGGCTCCCTGGGCGCAGGCCACAAAGGCATACTCGAACACGCTTTTCAATTCCCGGATATTTCCCGGCCAGGAATAGCGGTTCAAGGCATCCATGGCCTTTGAACTGATCCCGGTCAACGGTTTTCCGGTTTTGAGCTTGATGCGCTGAAAAAAATGCTCGGCCAGCAAAGGGATGTCTTCCGGACGCTCCCGCAGGGGGGGCAAATGGATGGGCACAACGTTGATGCGGTAGAACAGGTCCTGGCGGAAGCTGCCCTGGCGCACGAGTTCTTGCAGGTTGCGGTTGGTGGCCGTGATAATCCGCACATCCACCTTGATCGGCTTATTGTCGCCCACTCTTTCGATAACCTTGTCCTCCAGGACCCGAAGGAGCTTTACCTGAGTGGACAAGGGCAGATCGCCTATCTCGTCCAAAAAGATATAGCCGCCCCCGGCGGCTTCAAAACGGCCCTGCCGATTGGCATAGGCCCCTGTAAAGGCCCCTTTGACATGGCCGAAGAGTTCACTCTCCAGCAATGATTCGGTCAAAGCGGCACAGTTGACTTTGACCAATGGTTTGGAATTGCGCGGACTTTCAGCATGAATGGCCTCGGTGACCAGCTCTTTGCCGGTACCGCTCTCCCCGTAAACAATAACCGGGGCATCGGAATGGGCAGCATTCTTGATGAGCTCATAGATCCGGAGCATGGGCGCGGATGTTCCCAAGATGCCGTGAAAACCGTCCTCTGTGCTCAAGGCCCGTCGAAAGGCCTCTATCTGATGATCTTTCTCTACGATCTCGGATATATCGGTCAGGGTCTCCACAGCTCCGATGGCCCGGCCGGCATCGTCCCGGAGTAAGGTGGCGTTCTTGAGAACCGGGGTAAAGCTCCCGTCCTTTCCTTCAATAGAACACTGGCGCATGGAGATTTCGCCGGAGCGAAACAGGGTGCACCAGTGCTCATCCTCCATTCCCCTGGCTGCATTGCATATATCGCAGTTGAGTATCTGACAGGACTGGCCCACCAGCTCTGAGCCGGTATACCCGGTCATGCACTCCAAGGCCTTGTTCGTGGACACAATCGTCCCCTGGGTATCCACAATCATGATCCCTTCTTGAATGGTATCGACAACGGTTTTCCAATAGGCGTTTATTTCCCAGCCAAGCATTTCTTCCGACTCCTTGTCATCGCACTGGCAATGATATTCACGATAGAGACGTTCAGGCCATCGACGTGCTCGCACCCGTGTCTTATAAGTTCTGTCCCATATAGTGGCAGTTTGTAATGGTGACTTTGTTTTTAAACATGACCCACTATTCAAGGACACGGAAATACGAAATAGGAATATCGAAATGCGATTGTTTCGAATTTCGGATTTCGATATTTGAATTTAATAAACTTACAAAGGGCCTGAACTGATACGTATAAAAGAGTTTATTAACATATGTTCAAGGCTCAGGCAACGCAGGGCACAGATTGAGGCGAATACCTCCCGAAAGTGTATGCAATATTGGCCCGGCCCCTTCGAATACAGCGGGATCAGACACACCGGGAAATATCGGGGATTGCCTTTCTATCAAAAGGGCCGGTACTCTTCGAGGTTGGGATCTCGGTTCATACGAGCGCCGCCTCTGGCCGCAGGCGGCCAGCTTGTCATTCATCAAAAAATAGATTACAGATTGGTTTTTCCATTTGGAACATAATATTGCAACATTTGAGCAGGTTGGGGGTAATCATCCATGACCGGAACCCTGGATTCATTTGTGAATCAGATACAAAACGAGATATTTGAGCAGACCAAGGAGGAGTTTGGAACCGCCTTCTATGAACGGTGGATGCAGCCGTCGCACCTGGGCGTTTTGCCTTCGCCCTCGGCCCAAGCAGAGCTGACCGGAAGCTGTGGCGACAAGATCCATATCTACCTGGATATCGACCAGGATGTCGTTCGCCGGGCAACGTTTCAAACCACAGGTTGCGGACCGAGCATCGTCAGTGCCGATGCGGCCTGTGAACTGGCCGAAAACAAACCTCTGGAAGAAGCCGCCGGTATGGAGCAAGACGATGTCATCGCCCTTTTGGGCTCTCTTCCGGAAGACAAAGAGCATTGCGCCCACCTGGCCGCCAATACCGTACGGGAAGCCATCCGTCTTTTTTGGCAGGATCAGGCAGGCCCCCAAGAGGCCCGCACATTGTAAATAGCGCTTATACACTCAAAGCAGACCGGGTCCGCAACAAGAAAAAGCGAGAACTCTTCTGACAGTCGTGACAGGATAAGGCACCAAGCGGCCTTGTCCACCACCCGGGTTTGGGCAAAGAGCTTTTGCACTGAGCTTCCAGGCAGATATGTTCTCCACTTCTTTACACCCCGCGCCGAAACCTTGGTGCACTTTGATTGCCTTGCTCATGGTCCTGGGCCTGCCCACCCAGGCTGTTTGCCTTTCGGCGTATGTTCTCTGGGTAACGGACGGGGACACGCTGACGGTCATTGATCAGGATTTCAACCTGCAGCGTATTCGGGTCTATGGAATCGATTGCCCGGAATCGGATCAAGAGTACGGTTTCACCGCCCGCCTAAAGACGGCCTGGGAGACCTGGGCCCGGCCGGTGACCGTACACCCAGTGGACAAAGACCGCTATGGTCGGCAAGTGGCCAGGGTACAGCGCAAGGATGAAGATCTTTCCGCCCTGCTGATTGCCTCCGGACTGGCCTGGGTCTACGACCGCTACTGCCGGCAGGAGATATGCCGAAGATGGGCGGAGATGGAAAGAAAGGCCCGCCGAAAAGGGGTGGGGCTGTGGAGCAATCCGGACCCGATTCCTCCATGGAAGTGGCGTCGGGGAAAGCGTCCGGACAATGGCTGGAGATGGTGGTGAGCCGGAAAGATGCCGCCTCAGGAGCTCCAGGCGTATTCTTTTATCCGTTCTCCCTTAAACCGGCCGTCTGCCTGGTGAATGAGGTCCATTTCCAAAACAGTCTCCCGGTTCTTGAAAGCCACAAACTCTTCGTTGGTTATGTGATCCTGGAACTCGTTGATGTGGCAAAAGACATCATAGACCACATCTTGAAACTTCAAACCGGTGCGCACCCGGGCGAAGCCATATCCCCGCTCCGTAGATACCGAGTAGAGAACCCCGCGATATCTGTCCTTTCCGTTTTCAGTCTCCAGCAGGTTGGGTATTAAAAAGCCGGAAAAATAGAAATCCGCTTCATACCGGAGATCGTTGCTGGTATGGGCAAAGGACAGGATGTCCACCCGCCGCCCTCTGTTCTGCAGGGCCCGGACCAGACGCACGAAATCACCGTCTCCTGTTCCCAGGAGAATATAGTCCAAGTTTTCGGACTGGACCAAGGCATCTACGGCCAGATCCAAATCGGCATTGGCCTTGAGGATGGTTTCTCCGTCTTCATTGATAAACCGGCGCACCCGCTTGACCAAGAGATGAAAACCTGATCTGCGTATGGCGTTTCGGAACTCTTTATTGCGGCGGGCATATTCCGGGTCCGTGGACTCCCGGTCGAAATCGGCAGCTACATAGGCATTGGCCCGTAAAAGCTGCACCCCTTGGGCCCGAACCAGCTCAGGGATGACCCCAAAACGCATCCCCCATCCCCCGTTTCGGGTCAAATTCTCCACATCCAGATAGACACCGCCTTTGAGCATGGGCGATTCCCTTCTTGTGCCGTTTTCCAACCTTGAGTCCGTATGGCACGTCGCTGCCCTTGGGTATGGGCAATACCTTCCCATCATACATACGCATGCAAAACGCAAGGCAGACGTATTTTCAGATGGACGGAGTTCAAGTACTATGTCTTATAAGCTCTGCCCTATATACGGGCAATCTAAAGACGTCGTCGTGCATGTTACCCGCTGGGGGAAGAGAAGGCCTCAGAACGGCTCAAGTAGCCGGTGTCTTCAGCATAGACAAACAGGCAGCTTCCCTTCTTTATCTTGCTGATGACACCTCTACTGACCCTCGGAGGCAGGGCCGGACATCCCAGACTCCGCCCCAATCTGCCGTATTTCTGGAGGAAACCCTCTCCTGCGTACTCAGCCGAATGCATGACAATGGCCCGCTTTCGGGCCAAGTCATTGATCTCAGATTCCAGTCCGTCCAAGCGCAACGAATATCCGTGTTTTCCCCGGTATGTCTCGGCAGTGCGGTAAAACCCCAGGCTGCTTTGGTAGGACTCAGGGATATTGGAGAATTGCTTCGCATAGGTCATGCCCGTGGCTCGGCCGTGGGCTACATAGGTACGGTAGAGAAGCTTTTCGGACTGTAAGTCTATCACAAAACACCGCTTCCTGGAGGAGGGCTGTGTAAAGTCAATAATCGTCAACATGTGCGATTTAGGAAACCTCCACTTCATCCGGCCGGACATGGCTTTGGCAAATATATGGTAACTCAAGTGGTCGTTGAGCCCACACCGAAAATATTTTGCTCTCCATGCCTGCTTTTGACCTGAGTGCTGTGCAGAGAACGCGGATTGCCCCTTTCCAGAAGAGGCCAAAGAAGGGTTCACGGCAAGTAGGCAGAAGAAAAAAGAGATACACACAACGTTTTTTGTACAACAAGACCAACTCATTCCCCAAAAGTCCTTGGCTCGGGTTGTCAATCAGATCCCAAAAGGCACGCAAATTTTGGACTCTAGACCAAAACATCATCGGGAGCAAGTTGGCAGCCTGGACACAAAAAAAACCGGGAAATTGTTCCCGGTTTTTATTTTTCAAGTGCAACCTTTGAAACTTACGATTCTATTTCAATCTTCTTTTTCTGTGCACTCTGAGCTTTGGGTATATAAACACTTAACACACCGTCCTTAAATTTGGCCTTGACATTCTCCGAATCGACATCTGTAGGCAAAGGGACGGTCCGGTAAAAGGAGCCGTAGCTGCATTCTATTCGATGATAGTTCTTGTTTTTTTCCTCATCTTCAAAGCGTTTTTCCCCCTGAATGATGAGATTGTTTTGTCGAATAGATATATCTATATCCTTGGAGTTCAAACCCGGCAGCTCTGCATTGACATTTACAGCATCGTCAGTCTCGCTGACATTGACTTGTGGATAGGCGAACTCTCCAAAAGGCATGCGTTCAATGGGCTCATTAAAGAATGATTCCATCATATCAAAAATGTTTTGCGGACGTTGTACTTCCTGAGATTTCTTCCTCAATTCCGGTAAATATTTCCTTAACATACTGCTCACCTCCTATGTATGATCCGTTATCTTTTTTTCTTTTCAAAAGAAGAATAATGCAAGATGAGTCAGTGTCAAGGGTTATGGTTCCTCCAAACCCACCCCCAAAAAAAAGCCGCCCTGGTCATCCAGGTCGGCTTTTTTTCAGGCTCTTTGGAACAAGGGCAAAAAGTTTTGTACTTTTTGCACCCTTTGGGCGCGCTGTTGGCGCGGCGACTCATGGGAGCAGGATGTTTTAAAACATCATGTTCCCATGAGTGGTAACAGCCGGAGCTTCCAAGCTGGGAATCTACCAGCGGGGCCTGGCTTCATTGACCCGCAGAGTTCGTCCCCCGAATTCATTGCCGTTTAATGCTTCCATGGCTGAATCTGCACCCTCTTCAGCCATCTCCACAAATCCGAAGCCGCGGGATCGGCCTGATTCCCGATCATAGATAATGTTTGCTGATTTGACCTCGCCATACTCTGAAAACAGATCCCGGAGATCGTCTTCAGTGGAAGAAAAAGGCAGATTCCCAACATACATCTTCTTACTCATAGCTCCTCTACTCCTCGAAAAGTAAAAAAATGAACCTCGAAGCTCTCCCGTGGACAGCCCACGAGCATATTAAGTGGAAATCACGATTGGGTCAAGAAAAATTTTCTTTTCCCCGCCCTGGCCGCCTTCTGCCCGAGTGTTCCCGCCTGCTGCATGCCCTGTGGTAATTTTGAACAGCCCCGGGCAGAAACCTCCTTGTCCGGTATGGATGGACCTTGGACAACTTCTTGCGGGATGTGCTAAGGACACAATACATATTTTGTATCAGTAACCGCAAAGGAATCATCTATGTCCCAGACCAAGATAACAGTCTTATGCGAAAACACTGCAGCCGGCCCCATGGGCCTTATCGGGGAGCACGGCTTCTCAGCCTTGATTGAAAAGGATGGACAGCGCTTCCTGTTTGATACCGGCCAAGGAATGGCTCTGGCCAATAACGCCCACATCTTAGGCGTCGATCTGTCCGCAGTGACTCAGGTGGTACTCAGCCACGGGCATTACGACCATACCGGCGGCTTGCCCGCAGTCCTCTATCCTCCGCGCGGGGTGAACGTACTTGCCCATCCGGACATTTTTTGCCCCAAATACGCAGAGCTGGACACCTCCAGGGGAAAGCAGAAGGTGTTTATCGGGATCAAGTACAGGCGGGAGTACCTGGAAACCTCTCTCCAGGCCCGCTTCACTTTTTTGCGAAAGTTCGGTGAGATAGCCCCCGGAATATTCTTTTCTGGAGAAGTGCCCAGAAAAACCGGATTCGAACATCCGGACACCAGGCTGAAGACAGAGCAGGGAGGGAAGCTGATCGACGACCCCTTGTGGGACGACGCCAGCCTGCTCATTGAGACCGCAAAGGGTCCGGTGGTCCTTTTGGGGTGCGCCCATGCCGGAGCGGTGAATGTGCTCAACCATTTTGCGGCCCAGACCGGATACACTCAATTTCACGCGGTCATAGGCGGCACCCATCTCGGATTTATGGGCGGACCCGGAAAGCAGCTCCAGGCCTCTATACAGGCCTTTGACGAGTACGGCCTGGAGTTGGTGGCTGTTTCCCACTGCACCGGACAGCAGGGGGCCGCCCTGTGCTATGAGCATTTTCAAGACCGCTTCGCTTTCGCCTCTGCAGGGTGGTCGGTGGTTTTTTAGCTCTGTTTTGCAGTCGATGTGCTCTGTAACGAAGGCAGTTTTTTGAGCACTTGATTGGCGGCTGTGAGCAATGGATCCCAGACCGGGCCAAAAGGCGGCGCGTAGGCCAGATCACACTGGATGAAGGCATCCACGCTCATCTCCGCGGAGAGGGCCACTGCGGCTGCATTGATACGCAGGGCTGTCCCCTGCCTGCCGACCATCTGGGCGCCCAACACCCGCCTGGAGTGGGCATCGGCTATAAGATGGGCCCTTATGGGCTCGGTCTTTCCCTGATAAGAATGGGCTTGATTGACGGATTCAATGCTCACGGTCCGGGGATCAAACCCGTAAGAGGCGGCCTCTTGAGCAGTCAGGCCGGTCGTGGCCACTTCCAGGTCAAAAACCTTAAACACTGCTGTTCCGGCCACTCCAGGAATATCCACCGCCTGGCCCAAAAGATGGTCGGCCACTGCCCAACCGGCCCGGTTGGCCCGAAGGGCCAAGGGAATCCAGGTCCGCTTTTTGCTGACCACATGGAAGGCGTCAGCGCAGTCTCCTGCTGCATAGATGTCCGGATCCGAGGTGCGCATGGCCCTATCCACGGCAATGGACTTCTTTGGCCCCAGGTCCAGGCCGGCCTCCTCAGCCAACTCGCTGTTGGGCGTAACCCCCACTGCGCAAAGGACAAAATCGGCCGGCAAAGACGTTTGCGAACAGCGGACCTGCAATCCATCCCGGCCGGAGACTATGGCCTCAATGGACTGACCGAGATACAGAGCCACATTATTGTCGGTCAACTCCGCTTTGACCAGCTCGGAAAGCTGTGCATCCATCCAGGGCAAGAGTTGAGGCCTGGGCTTGACCATGGCCACTTCTATCCCCCTGCTGCGCAGGGCCTCGGCCATCTCCAGGGCGATGTAGCCCATACCAATGATGACCGCCCTTTTCACCGTCTGTCCGGCCAGATACTCTTTGATACCCCGGCCGTGCTGCAAGCTTTTCAAGGCCATGACCCCGGGCAGATCGGTACCGGGGATATCGGGCAGTACAGGGGAGGCTCCGGTGGCGATGAGCAGCTTGTCGTAGCAAAAGGCAAACTCCCCGTTCGCCGACTCCCCTGTGACCTTCTTGTTTTGGGGATCGATCCGAGTCACCCTGTGTCCCAAGCGGAGATCAATGTTTAATTTTTCCTGAAAAACCTGAGCCGAACGGACTATAAGATCCTCGATGGGCCGTTGAGGCGAGGCAATGTTGTACGGCATGCCGCACGCACTGTAGGATACGTCCTGGGTCTGTTCCAGGACGATGACCTCGCTGTCCGGGGCCTTGCGTTTGAACCGGCTGGCCGCGCTCATACCGGCTGCATCGCCCCCTATTATCACCAAGCGCATGGGAACCTCCGCATGAAGGAATGTTCGAAAAAAACTCACGTTTGAAAAAAATTACGCCCTTTTCAAGCCCTACGCAAGGAGCGGCATGACCTCCTCTTCCTTTTTGTCAGACCGAGTAACCCGGATCATCCTGGAGAGCATTTCCGACGGGGTGTTCACTGTGGACCTTGACTGGAAGGTCACTTCCTTTAACCGGGCAGCGGAGACCATTACCGGCATCTCCAGGCAAGAGGCCCTGGGCCGCTATTGCTGGGAAGTCTTCCGGTCCACAATGTGCGAAACCGGGTGTCCTTTGCACAGCACATATGAGCACGGGGCGTCCACAATCAATGCCCAGGGTCATATCATAGACCGCGACGGCCGGCGCATTCCGGTGAGCGTGTCCGCCGCTTTGCTCCTGGATGAACACGGCACCCTCTTGGGAGGCGTGGAGACCTTCCGAGACTTAAGCGATGTGGAACTTTTGCGCCAAGAATTACATTCCGGATGCCAAGTCGGGGACTTGGTCAGCAAAAGCAGGTCTATGGCGGCCATTTTCAAAATCCTGCCCCGAGTGGCCCAGAGCGAGAGCACAGTGCTCATCCTCGGCGAAACCGGGACCGGCAAAGAGTTGCTGGCCAAAACCATTCATCAGTTGAGTCCCCGTCAGGACAAGCCTTTTGTACCAGTCAATTGCGGGGCCCTGCCGGACACCTTGCTGGAGTCCGAGCTTTTCGGATTCAAGGCCGGTGCCTTTACAGACGCCAAAAAAGACAAGCCCGGCCAGCTCTCCCTGGCCCACCACGGCACCCTCTTTCTGGATGAAATAGGCGAAACCAGCCAGGCTTTCCAGGTCAAGCTGCTGCGGGTCCTTCAGGAGCGCCAGTTCACCCCATTGGGGGGAACGAAAGCCCAGACAATGGACACCCGGATCATCGCCGCCAGCAATCGAGATCTGTCCGCCCTGGTTCAGGAAGGCGCCTTTCGGCAGGACCTTTTTTACCGCATCAACGTGATCAAGCTCACCCTCCCTCCCCTTCGGGAACGCAAAGAGGATATCCCGGCCCTGATCGACACCTTTATCCAGCGCTACAATGCCATATCCAACCGGAACATATCCGGGGTCAGCGAAAAGGCCCTCAAACTGCTGATGGATTACCACTATCCGGGAAACATACGGGAGCTGGAAAATATTATTGAATACGCCTTTGTCCTCTGCCCTGCAGAGATCATCGTGCCTGAGCATCTGCCGGATTACTTGAGCAGTGGTGATACACAAGGTGTATCCAGCGGCTCGGAAGGTCTATCCAGCAGCCCCGGACCTACTGCGCTGCAAGAAGCTGAAGCCGAAACAATCCTCAAGGCCCTGGAAGCACACGGATACAACCGGCAACGCACAGCCCAGGCTCTGGGAATGCACAAAAGCACATTGTACCGCAAGATGGCCAAACATGGCCTGCAGCTCCCCCGGGCAAACGGACGGCACAAAAAATAGCCCGGACCTTCCTGGAGAAGATTTAGTTGCATTTTTGCGACCTTTTTACCCACGAATTTGCGTTATTGCGACGACACATAGACCTCAAAAACACCCTTTGCTGTTTGCAAAGAGCTCTCCTTATGGGATATTTAAATATATCTATTTATTATATTTATATTTTTTTGATCAAAAGCCTCAATATCTCTTTTTTGGCACACTCTATGCTAGAAAATCTGTAAGGAGAAAACGTATGCCACAGGTAGCCCTGACGATTTGGGGTTCGCGCATTTCCCCGGTCTATGAGAGCGCCTCGCAGATTCGCGTGGTGTACACACACAATGACCAGGTGGT
>JBNJII010000024.1:0-37887 GCA_051749205.1 Thermodesulfobacteriota bacterium
GGGCGGCCTACTGGGGCCCAGCCCTTTTCATACTCTGTTTCTTTCTTGATCAAACTGGGCGGCTGCGGCCAGCGGCGGCGCTGAACACTGAACACTGAATACTCACATCACCTTCTGACCCAGGTCAGGTTGTACAGGTCCAGCCTGCGGTTGAGCATGTTGCGCACGCTCCCGGTCTGGCGCAGGTCCTTGAGCAGGTCCAAGTCCAGATCCGCGATCAGGGTCATCTCTGTATTCGGCGTGGCCTCGGCGGCAATGGCGTCGTGGGGAAAGGCGAAGTCCGAGGGGGTGAAGATGGCCGCCTGGGAGTACTGGATGTCCATGTTCTCCACCCTGGGGATATTGCCCACGCTGCCGGAGATGGCCACGTAGCATTCGTTCTCAATGGCCCGGGCCTGGGCGCAGCGGCGGACCCGGAGATAGGAGTTTTTGGTATCCGTCCAATAGGGGATCAACAGGATGTTGACTCCTTGATCCACAAGGATTCTGGACAGCTCCGGAAATTCAATGTCGTAGCAGATGAGGATGCCTATCTTGCCTATGTCGGTCTCAAAAGCGGTCAGGGTGTCTCCTCCCCGCAGGCCCCAGCTTTGGCGTTCCTCCGGGGTGATGTGCAGCTTGTACTGCTTATCCCAGGTTCCGTCCCTGCGACAGAGGAAGCAGACATTGAACAATTGGTTGTCTCTGTACTCCGGAACGCTTCCGGAGACGATGTTGATATTGTAGGCCAGGGCCATATTGACCAGCTCCTGGCGCAAAGGCTCGGTGTATTCGGCCAGGGAACGCATGGCCTCTGGGGCGTATTCCTGGTCGAACTTGGATATGAGCGGGGCGTTGAACAGCTCCGGGAAGAGGACCATGTCTGCGTTGTATCTGGCCACAGTGTCCACAAAAAATTCCACCTGCTGCATAAAGTCGTCAAAAGACTCGAACAAACGCATCTGCCACTGCACAGACCCCAGCCGGACGTAGGTCTTCTTCCCGCCCATCAAAGGCTGGCGCTCTTCATAATAGATATTGTTCCACTCCAAGAGCACGGCGTAGCCCAGGGATTCTTTGTCCTCAGGCAGATAGTTGGGAATGAGCTTTTTGATGTGAAAGTCGTTGGAGAGCTGAAAAGAGAGAACCGGGTCGTGGATCTCCTTGTTCTTGACCATCTGAATGTACTGCTGGGGGGTCATCTCCTGGGCATACTTGTGGTATCCGGGAATTCTGCCCCCGACGATGATGCCTTTGAGGTCCAGGTTCTCGCAGATCTCCTTGCGAGCGTCGTAGAGACGTCGCCCCAGGCGAAGACCCTGATAGTCGGGATGGACAAAGACCTCTATGCCGTAAAGATAGTCGCCTTCCGGGTCGTGGTTCTTGAGGTGCCCTTCTCCGATGACCTGACGGTAGGTGTGGTTCTCCCCGTATTTGGTGTAGTCGATGATCAGGCTCAGGGCGGCGGCCACAACCTTGCCCTTGTCCTCAATGCAGATCTGTCCCTCAGGAAAGCGGATCAAGTGGGAGGAGAACTCCTCCTGGGTCCAGTACTCGCCCATGACCCGGTATACCCTTTCCATGATTTCCATAATATCCTGGAAATCAGAGACTTGCAGAGTGCGTAAGTGGAGCCTGTGTTCGGTTTTATCGAAACTTTCCTGTTCACTCATAGTGTTTCAGCTTTACCTCCGGAAATTGGGAAATATATTGCCCCACAGGGCCAAAAAACGTTTTGCTGGATTGATAGGGGCTGGGAGACTACTGCCCCAAGGCGCACCAGGACTCCAATACAAGCTCACTTTGTGCTCATACGGCAGGCAGTTCCTGGTTGTTGGGGAGGACAGAGGCATAAAAGGCATACACAATGCCCCGGAGGAACTCGTCCAGGCAGGCAAGGCTCTTTCTGGCCAGGTCCTGGGGCACGCCGCGGTAGTAGGCTTCAGCAATGGCCCCGGCCATGCAGGCCTGTGTATCGCTGTCCCCGCCCAGGGAGACGGCATTGCGCACAGCGTCCTCAAAATCCGTGGATTCCAGAAAGGCTCGAATGGCCTGAGGCACTGACCCCTGACAGGTGACGTCGAAGCTGTAATGGGGTCTGATGGTATCCAAATCCGCGGTCAGGTCGTAGCCAAAGGCGGATTGCAAGCGGGTTTGGATCTCCTGCTTATCCTTTCCCTGTCGGGCCAGGAAAACACCGAGGGCTATGGCCTGGGCTCCCTTGATGCCCTCGGGATGGTCGTGGGTCACTGCCGCACTGGCCGCGGCCTGGTCCATAACAGTCTGCTCATCAAAATAGAACCAGCCCACAGGGCTGACCCGCATGGCCGAGCCGTTGCCGAAGCTGTAATAAGGATCGGACTGATTGGAAGCGGCCCAGATAGCAAATGTCCCCCCGTACCCGGCATGGGGATAGCGGGCAAAAAAGGTCTTCAGATTTTGTTTGTAGGACACGCCGTGCAAGAGGCTGTCGGCCAAGGCAATGGTCAGGACACTGTCGTCAGTGAACCGGCTTTGCCCGGTGAACAGCTCAAACTCCTTGCTTTTTGTGGGCCTGGCCTCGAATCTGGAGCCGACGATGTCTCCGCTGATAGCGCCTAGCATGGAGCATACCTCAGTAGTTTGGTGAACATACGATTGCCGTGGTGTTGATGGGTCAAAAGTGTTCTTTGTTTTGAATATCCAATTGAAATATCATTCATGATCGGAGAATGGCGAGTGCCGCTATTGCCTGAGAACATCACCCATCAGCCGGCATGTTGCTGCACTCGTTGTTTCCTGACAGACCCTTAGTTGTCCAGCAGCTGGGGGGAGATCTCCGGGAACGGATGCACGGCTTGGACATAGCCCGTGTTTATGAGCACGATGAGATCGTTTTTCCAGTCATGGATCATATAATAGGAGCCGTCTTCCGGGGCAGTCCGTCCGTCCCGGGTGATGAGGGTCCCCCTGGGACGCCAGCTGACCCCGCAGATCTCCGAGGACTGCACTTCGATCCGGGGTTGGCCCTGGACAGATTCCACTCGATAGCCCACATACCGGCAAAACTCCATATTCCGGCTGGAGCATCGGTTGGACCAGGAAGAGGCCTCGATCTTTTCTTCTATCTGTTGACGATATGTCCTGTGCCGCTGTTTGTAAAGCACGCGCTCGGGGTTGAGGCGGGTGAGCAAGGCATAGCCCAGGGCCTTTTGGGCCAGGGCTTTGTCCGGAAGGTTGTCTATGCGCTCTGTGAGCAGGCTTTCCTGGAAGGTGCGCCACATATCCTTTACCTGTTCCAGGTTGGCGGCATAGGACTGTTTTCCGGACAGGTCATAGAGCTCTTTCCAGATATTTAGGCGCTGTTTGTACTTGATCTCCGGAAGATCTTTGATGCGCTGCAACAGCTCGGCTTCCCTGGCTTTACGGTACCAGGAATCCACCCGGGGATCGTTGATCTGTTGGTACTTTTGGGCCAGCTTCCTGGCCTGGGTGTATTCCTGGTCTGCGTAAAGCCGGGACAGACGGTCCAGGATCTCCTGTTTCCGGGAGGCGTACTCTTCCTGCACGGACTGCACGGAGTAGCGGGTCTGGGTGGTGTACAGCCCGGCTCCGGCTAACAGGAAAAACAGGCAGAGAAGGATGAGGCTGATGGTGCGGAAGCGTCCGGATATGCTTCCCCGAGCGGCTAAGACCAGGATATAGACGCCTAAAACCAGGGCGCCGACGATGATCAGGGCGTATCGAAACATCAAAGATTGCGCTTTGTTATTGGTGTGGGTTTTCGATCAAACTGGCGGTTTCCCGTCAGCTTTGCCTCCGGCAAATCTGAAATATTTTTCACTTCAGCTCCTGGTGGATGGCGGCCAGGGCGTCCCGGGTTCCTCCTTGGCGTTTGCCTAAGTACTCGGCAAAGCGTTTATGCACCTTGTCTCTGGACTGGGGTGATCGCAGGCCCTGGCTCAAGGCGCTGACCAGCTCCTCCGGTCCAAAAACCTGGGTCAGCAGGCCCTGGTTCACGATTTCGGTCCCCACCCAGGAGAAGTTGGACCACCAGGGGCCGATGCAGGGGACCACCCCTTGGGCCAGAGGTTCCAGGAAATTCTGTCCTCCCTTGGGAGCCAGGCTCCCACCGATAAAGACAGAGCGGGCCAGGGCATAGGCCGCTTCCAGCTCACCCATGCAGTCCCAGAGGACCACGGTTCCCTGGGGGACGCTGTCCCGGACTCGGCTGCGCAGTGTCCAGGACAACCCGGCTTTGTCCAGGGCGTTCTTCCAGGCCGCAATTCTGTGCATATGCCGGGGAAAGACGGCCTGGACAGCCCTGGGGTGCTTGCTGGCCATGCGGGAGAGAACCGGAAGCAGAACAGGCTCCTCCTCTGTGCGCACGGACCCGTAGACCACAAGCCTGCTTTGGGCCTTGAACACTCCGGAAAGGGGATTGTGGACATAGGGCAAGGGCTCATGCAGGTCAGACCAGCGATCGAACTTGATGTTGCGCATGGTGCCCACGCTTTGCTGGCCGAAGATATAAGCGTACCGGGAGGCGTGCTCCTGGTCAACGGCCAGAATGCGGCTGGGGCCGATCCCGGCCCACAGGGCCCGATTCCGGCTGTACCAGCTCAGGCTTTTGGGAGTCATGCGGGCATTGAGCAGGAGAACCGGGATGTTGGCTTTGGCGCAGGCGGCCAAGAGATTGGGCCACAATTCGGTCTCCAAAAGGACAACTACTCTGGGCCGCAAGGCACTTATGGTCCGGCGCATCCTGGATCCTGTATCCAGAGGGGCGTAGGCCGAAAAGTAGAGCATATGCCGGGGGGGCGTGACCCTGTCCAAGACCTGCATGCCCTGTGGGGTGTTGGCAGTGGCCAGACAGGAGACAGGTTTCTCTTCCGGCCAGGCTTGGACAAGGGTCTGGGCCAGGGTGCATTCCCCGGCCGAGGCAGCCTGGATCCAGACATCCGTCTCCCTGGGTTCGGGCCGGGAAAACAGCCTGGGCCACAGGCCGGAGCGGAGGCGCTTGAAAGCCAGAGCCCCGGGCAGAGCTGCATACCACAGAGCGGAATATACACCCAGCCCCAATCTGGAACCTGGAGAAAGGGCAGGGGCGGGTGCAGAAAACACGGGCTTGTGCTCGGTCATAGGTGCTCCTTGGAGCAGGATTCTGATCCCAACTCAATGAGTCTGGCTATGAGTTGGTC
This sequence comes from Thermodesulfobacteriota bacterium, assembly GCA_051749205.1. Lineage (GTDB taxonomy): Bacteria > Desulfobacterota > Desulfovibrionia > Desulfovibrionales > Desulfothermaceae > Desulfovermiculus. The sequence continues at coordinate 5,160 of JBNJII010000024.1, forward strand.
AAAGGACAGCCCCACGGCCTGGGCGGCCTGGGGAAAAAGGCTGGTGGCTGTCATCCCGGGCAGGGTGTTCACTTCCAAAAGATAGGGGCGGTTGTCCTGGACCCTGAAGTCGGCTCGGCTGTAATCGGAAAGCCCAAGACATGCATGGGCCCTGACAGCCAGCTCTTGGACTGCGGCGGTCAATTCCTCGGGAATAGGTGCCGGACAGATCTCCTTGGCCGCCTGCGGGGTGTATTTACTGAAGTAGTCGAAGAAACCGGAAGCATCCGCCGGCTGGATCAAGATAGGCGGCAGGGGCTGATTGCCGAGCACTGCGCAGGTGATCTCCTGGCCGGGGACAGATTCCTCCAACAGGATCTCGCAGCCTTTGGCCCACAGGGGGGACAGCATTCCAGCCAGATCCTGAGCCGTGTCCACCCGAGTCACATCCAGGCTGGATCCGCCGTTGTTGGGCTTGACGAATAAGGGAAAGTCGAGACCGCAGGTCCAGTCCTGAGCCACGGGCTGGGGCAGAAACTCCCAGTCCGGAGTAGGGATATCCCAGTGGACAAAGAGCTCCTTGGCCGCAGCCTTGTTTAAGGCCAAAAGAGAGCCGCTGGGGCCGGAGCCCTGATAGGGGCAACCCACCCGGTCCAGCAGGGCCTGGATAAGGCCGTCCTCTCCCGGACATCCGTGCAGGTTGATGAAAGCGAAATCCGCCTTCCGGGCCAGGCCGGGGAACTGATGGAACTGGGTGCTGGGATCTGCGAAGACAACCTCGTGCCCCAGACGCTTTAAGGCGGCCTGAATGGATCGACTGCCGTTTAAAGAAACATCCCGTTCATTGGACCATCCCCCGGCTATCAAAAGGATGCGCATGTAGGTCCACCTCCAATAAATTGCTCAGTTTGGACTCAATATGCTCCACCTGGGCGAAAGAGCGGTGCATGGAGGCAATCCGTTCATCGTTGACCCCGTAACGGTGGAAGAGGTCGAAAAACCGATCCGACAGGGTGACGATAGTGTCGTGCTTGACCCGCTTGTCGGCGTAGATAATGACCAAGGGCAGAAAATGGGTCCGCACATCCACCGATCCGGGCCAATAGACATGATGCCGGACGGCCTGGGCAATGGCCGGGTTTCTGGTCAAGGCCATGACCCAGGCCGCGCCCAATTGGCTGTGGTTGCCGCCATAGTGCACAGTGTAGGTTTTGGCCAGATCGTGCAGCAGGCCGGCGGCCCGTAAGGCCTGCTGGGGAACATCCAGGCCGCGGGAGGCCGCCCGGGTGCCGATCCAATGGGCTATGCCGGCCACCAGGGAGCTGTGCACGGCGATATTCTCCAGCATGCCGTATTCTTCCCACCAGGCCTTGCACTGGGCATCGTCCGGCACCAGGCCGCAGTTGACTGCCGGAAAAGGAATACAGGGCGAAGAGCTGTTCGTGGACATAAGTGGCCTGTTCATCTGCTGTTTCTTGCAAAGACGACCCCCGCAAAATGGTGTGGCTTTCTGGACTTTAGCCATAGATTGTGCCAAAAGTAAAGCGCTGTACAGGGCTTTGCTCAGCAAGGCTGGTAAGAACAATAAGCACATGCCAATGGAAAGTACATGGCCAGAAACTCGTTGCAAACCTATGCCGATCCGGACCTGTGCCGGGAGGTGGCGGATAAGATACTAAACACCCTCCAGGGAAGGCTTCGGTTTATGGAGGTGTGCGGAACCCATACGGTTTCCATCTATCAAACCGGTCTGCGCTCCCTGCTGCCTCTGGAGGTGGAGCATGTGTCCGGTCCTGGATGTCCGGTTTGCGTCACCCATGCCCGGGAAGTGGCCGCCTGCATCGAGCTGAGCACTCAACCGGGAGTCATCGTAGCCAGTTTCGGTGACATGATGCGGGTTCCGGATTCCCGAGGGCGGAGTCTGAAACAGGCCAAGGCCCAAGGGGCGGATGTGCGGATATGCTACTCCCCTATAGAAGCCCTGCATATGGCTCAGGCCAATCCGGAAAAGGAAGTGGTCTTTCTGGGGGTGGGATTCGAGACGACAGCCCCGGCTGTGGCCGCGACCGTGAAGCAGGCCTCGGTGCAAGGAGTCAAGAATGTATCCCTCTTGTCCTGCCATAAGCGGATTCCTCCGGCTTTGAAGGCCTTGCTGAAGGGAACGGGAGTGGATGTGGACGCCTTGCTCCTGCCCGGTCACGTAGCCACGGTGACCGGGCTTGAGCCCTTTGGATTTGTAGCCCGGGAGTATAATGTGCCCGCAGCGGTTGCCGGTTTTCAGCCTGCGGATATACTGATGGGACTGTACTGCCTGGCCCGACAGCGGTCCATGGGAGAGGCGGAAGTGGTAAACGCCTATCCCCGGGCGGTTCGGGAGGGCGGCAACCCAAGGGCTCAAGGGATCATGGATGAGGTGTTCACTGTATGCACCGTCCCCTGGCGGGGACTGGGGGAGATTGAAGAAAGCGGATTGCATTTGAGCCCGGACTACGCCGCTTTTGACGCCTGGGTCAAATTCGGTCTGGGTGGGATCCAGGACGAGGATCCTCCGGGGTGCGGATGCGGGGAAGTGCTCAAGGGCAGGCTGCATCCCAGGCAGTGTCCTTTGTTCGGCGCAAAATGCACCCCGTCCCAGCCGGTGGGGCCGTGCATGGTATCCACAGAAGGCAGTTGCGCTGCGGTCTTTAGGTATGGGTTTTGAGGGATTGAGGGATTGAGGGATTGAGGGATTGAGGGATTGAGGGATTGGGGGATTGAGGGATTGGGGGATTGGGGGATTGAGGGATTGGGAGATTGAGGGATTGAGGGATTGGGAGATTGGGAGATTGGGGGATTGGGGGATTGGGGGATTGGGGGACGGAGTGAGGGATTCATAATCACTTTCCTTACCCCGCTTTCTAAGAATAAATAACCAATACCAGCTAACGAAAGGTCATGCATACCCATATTCTTTTGGACCATGGAAGCGGAGGGCTGGCTTCCCAGCGGCTGATCAGGGATGTTTTCATCCGCCATCTGGGCAATCCTACCCTTGCCGCATTAAACGATGCCGCCTGCGTGGATATAACCGGAAGGGTGGCCATGAGTACGGATACCTTCACCGTGACCCCCTTGTTTTTTCCCGGAGGGGATATCGGCTCTCTGGCTGTGCATGGTACGGTGAACGATGTGGCCATGAGCGGTGCGCTGCCCAGATACTTGAGCTGCGGGTTCATCCTGGAGGAAGGTCTGGAGCTGGAAGTCCTGGAGCAGATTGTGGCCAGCATGGCTGAGGCGGCCCGACGAGCCGGGGTGCAGATCGTGACCGGGGATACCAAGGTGGTTCCCAAGGGGGCGGTGGACAAGGTGTTCATCAATACCACCGGGCTGGGTGAAGTACGGGCTGAGCACCAGCCGCAGGGAAATATGGCCCGCCCCGGGGATGCGGTCCTGATCAACGGCACAGTCGGAGACCACGGATTGACGGTTATGGCCAAACGGGAAGGGCTCAATTTCCAGACCCCGGTGCAGAGCGATTCCGCGGCCTTGCATCATCTGGTGGGCAAGCTGCTGGATCAGGTGGGGGATGTGCATGTCCTGCGCGACCCCACTCGAGGCGGTCTGGCCACCACGGTGAAGGAAATCGCCGAGCAGTCCGAAGTCAGCATTGAGCTGGATGAATCTGAAATTCCGGTCAGTCCCGGGGTGGAGGAAGGATGCGCCTTTCTGGGTTTGGATCCTTTGTTTTTGGCCAATGAAGGCAAGATGCTGTGTATCTTGCCCCAGGAGAGGGCTGAGCAGGCCTTGCGGGTTTTGAGAAGTGATCAGCTGGGGCGTGGGGCACGGATTATCGGCCGGGTGACTTCCGAAAATCCCGGCCGGGTGATTTTGAACACAGCTATAGGCGGACAGCGGCTGGTCCATATGCTGGAAGGGGAGCAGTTGCCCAGGATCTGTTAGGTTTTTGCTTTGCCTGCGGCAAATCTGAAATGTTTCTGCCCCAACGCTGGCAAAAAAAGGGGAATTTGCCGGATTGATCAAAGATGAAACTCACGGAGGTCCCTCTCCGTCATTGCCCGGCCCGGATCCTTCGAATACACCGGAATGAGGCTCTCCGGGCAATCTAGTACTGCGTCTCAAAAATATTGCCTCAATTTTTGGCAATCGGTTCTATTTCATTTATAAGTTTATTAAATTCGAATATCGAAATCCGAAATTCGAAACAATCGGAATAAATGACTTAAAAAAATAAAATTCAAAACAAAGAAAAAACCCAAATCAAGATATCACAGTGTCTTATCTTGAATATTATGTCTTATTCGCATTTCGCTCTGATTGTTTCGGATTTCGATATTCGGATTTTGTATTTCCGTGTAGTTGAATAGTGGGTCAAGTTTAAAAAGAAAATCAACATTACAAATTGCCACTATATGGGACAGAACTTATAAGACACGGTACTAGGGGAAAGCCATGCTATCCGAAAAAACCCCCAATTTGATCATGAATGAAACCTGTGTTGTGGTGATACCAGAATTCCCAAAAGGGCGACCGGCGGTCGCCCTTCCTGGCTGGAGCCTGGCGGTCCTTGGAGTTTCGTCACGCAGACTGTTCTTGGTTCCGGGGCAGGGGAGGCAGCCCCAGTTCATGCAGGGAGTTTACTAAGGTGTCAATCACCTCTTCCAGCCCGTTTTGGACCGTTGGGGAGAGGCTTAAGCCGGTGTCCAGGCACTCCGGCCGGATGCCTAAAAGGGTGATGCTGGGGGGCAGGGTTTCGCTGATCTCAGCCACGGCCAGGACCTCGGAGAGCCCCAGCTGGTGGGGGGAGATCCTGTGCCGGAAATAACCCGGTGATTGGCTGAGGTCGACGCTGATGACTCCTCCAGGGGGCAGATCCTTATTATGCACGGCATCGACGATAAAGACATGGGTCCGGCCCTCCAGGGCGGGCAAGAGCTCCATTCCACTGGTCCCGCCGTCCACGAGCTCGATCTGGGCAGGGAAAACGTATCTGTGTTCCAAGTGCTCAACGGCCCTGATCCCCACTCCTTCGTCGCAGAGCAGGATGTTGCCCACCCCCAGGATGAGGATGTCGGGTGGTGATGATGCGGTCATAATTGTCCAGCCAAAAGAACCAGGATAGGTTCAAAATGAAGTGGAAGATAAGCTCAGCTTTGAGTGCTGAGCATAGCACACGCTTAACACAGTAAAATTATAACATACTGCAAAAATGAGGTATAAGAGTCATCATCCCAACCACCCCTGCCCCTCCTTGCGAAGGAGGGGAGTTAAGAGAACCGCGGTTGTCAGGACGTTTTTTCTTCGCAAGTGTCTGGCTTATCGAAAACCGTAATCGCAGATCTAGAGCGATATCAGAAAATTAACAGTCCCCCTCCTTCGCAAGCTGACCTTTACCCACACTTGACACCGTGGGTTTGTTATTTTCAGAGGGCAACCATACGGCGAAGACGCCTAGGATTGCCCGGAGGGTCGGAGGTTGCATTCCGGGATATGAGGTATTTTGAAAGACCAACAGATAACCGGGGACCTCAGGGTAGGGGCAGTGCTTCGCGTCTTCGCGTAATGCCTGCCCTCTGGGTTTTCAAAACACCCCCGGTGTCAAGTGTGTGCTATGCACAGCCTTCGCAAGGAGGGGCAGGGGTGGTTGAAAAGTGACCAATACCTTATTCTCCCATGGTGTCATGTGTGTATAAAGGTCAGGTCTTTAAGGGGAGGGGCAATCCTAGGCGTCTTTAGCCGTATGGCTGCCCCTCTTTATTCTGCACGTCAGCTTTGCCTTTGGCAAATCGTATGTATTTTTCGTCAGAGCCTCTACAGCACCTTGACCTTGACGATTTCCTGGTCCTCCTGATCCATCATGTGCACTGCGCAGGCGATGCAGGGATCGAAGGAATGCACGGTGCGCAGGACTTCCAGGGGCTTTTCCGGTTCAGCGATGGGATTGCCCACCAGGGAGGCCTCATAGGGACCGAGTTCATCGTTTTTGCCCCTGGGGCCGGCATTCCAGGTGGAGGGGACCACGCACTGATAATTCTCTATCTTGCCGTCCTTGATGACCACCCAGTGGGAGAGCACACCCCGCGGGGCTTCGTGAAAGCCGAATCCCTGGATCTCGCCCTTGGGAAATGAGGGCTGGTTGCAGATCTCGGTGTCCCCTTTGCCGATATTGTCCACCAGAGCCTTCCAGCTTTCATTGAGGGTGTCGGTGAGGACCGCAGCCCGCACGGCCCGGGCCGCATGGCGGCCGATGGTGGAATGCACTGCGCTGAGCGGGATTTGGGTCCCGGCCACTTTGCCGGCCGTGCTCAAGGTTGCATCCAGGTAGTCCTTGGTCGGCTTGTGTCCAGCCGCAACCATAGCCAGGACGTTGGCCAGGGGGCCGACCTGGGCCGGTTGATCCTGGAAGTTCGGGGCCTTGATCCAGGAATATTTGCCCTGGTCCTCGAATCCGGTGTACTCGGGCACAGTCTCTTCCACGTAGGGATGGCGGTCCCAATCTCCTTTATACCAGGCATGCTTGATGCTTTCCTTGACGTTTTTGCTGAAGAACGCATCCTGAAAGGAGCTGATGGCCTGGAAAGACCCCATCTGGGCCTCAGGGATGTACCCGCCGGGGAGCATAAAGGACTCACCTTTGCTGTCCGTGGGCAGGTCAGGCACGCTTAAGTAGTTGAGCACTCCGGCCCCGTATTGAGTCCAATCCGGGTAGAAGCCGCCGATAGCGGCCACATCCACCAGATAGACCTGCTTGATGAAGGCCTGGATCTCGTCAATCAGGGATTTGATCTGGTAGAGCTTGTTGATGTTGATGGACACCGGGCTGTCCTGGTTGACCGGATTGGCCACTCCACCCACGGCCAGGTTCTGGATGTGCGGGGTCTTGCTGCCCAGAATGGCCACGATCTGATTGATCTTGCGTTGATACTCCAGGGCCTGGAAGTAATGGGTTACAGCCAGGAGGTTGACCTCCGGGGACAGCTTCATGGCCGGATGCCCCCAGTAGCCGCTGGCAAAGATTCCCAACTGTCCGGAATTCACGAACTTCTTGAGTTTCTGCTGGATGCCGGAGATCTCGCTGACACTGTTTCGGTGCCAATTGGAGAGCTGTTGGCCGAGCTTGGCCGAGGCCTTGGGATCTGCGTCCAAGGCAGAGACTATATCCACCCAGTCCAGGGCCGAGAGCTGGTAGAAATGGACCAGATGGTCGAAGATTCCGTGCCCGGCGATGATCAGATTGCGGATGTACTGGGCGTTTAAGGGGATTTCCAGATCCAGGGCGTTCTCTACGGCCCGGACCGAGGCTATGGCATGCACAGTGGTGCACACGCCGCATATGCGCTGGGTGTACAGCCAGGCCTCTTTGGGGTCCCGGCCCTGCAATATGACTTCAATGCCCCGCCACATCTGTCCTGAAGACCAGGCATCGCTCACCTGGCCCTGGTCCACTTCGCAGTCGATGCGCAGGTGCCCTTCAATGCGGGTGATGGGATCAACAGTGATTCTCTTGGCCATTATAGAGCTCCTTACAGATCTTAAGTGTCTTGATTATTCATGTCTGGTCTTGCGCGGACCGCGCTTCTGGCTCTGCTGCAAAGGAGATATCATGCTTTGCGCGGCCTCTCGGGCAGGGCGAGAACCGGAAAGCGTTTCACGATCCACAGATACCCCAGGATTTCCACAGCTATAATGCCCAGGGTGATGATCAGCTCCCCAAAGGTCGGGAAATAGTGCCAGCCATTGCCGGGATCATAGCCGATGATGTAGGCGCTGAACCGATACAGCCCCACCCCGAGCAGCAGACAAAAAGCGGACCAGAGGACTTTTTTGGGGTTGCCCCGATTGGCCGGCGGGGCGATGAGGGCCAGGGAGATGATAAGCAAAGCCATCTCCACAAGGAACATATTCCCGGCCAGATCGCCTTGAAAAGCCAGCCCCAAGGCCCCTTGGGCGTTGATATCCTGGATGCGCATAATGATGAAGGCGCCCAAGACCCAAGGCACAATGTTGGCCAGCCTGCGCAGAATCTTGAGCTCCTGGGGGTTGTTGAAACGGATGCTGGACAGGGACGTCTCGAAGATAACAATGGCGTAGCCCAAAAGCATGGCCCCCATGAGAAAGAACAAGGGCAATAGCTTGCTCCACCACAGAGGGGACAGCTTGTGGCCGGCCAGGACCATGAGACTGCCCAGAGAGGACTGATGCATGGTGGGCAAAAGCATGCCCAGAGCCACAAAGATGAACAAGGTCCGGTTCAGCTTGATCTCCAGGTTCTTGACCGGAAAACGCTTGAGGATCACCGGGGCAAACTCAATGAGCAGCACCAGGCAGTAGGCGGCGATGCACAGGGCCACTTCCAGGAGGGCGGAGTGGATGTTGGCGTGCCAGGGCAGGAAGACGTTGTGCATCTGCCAGTAGCGCCCGATATCTATGAATACGGAGAACCCCCCCAGTATATATCCGAACATGCTGGTCAGTATGGCCGGCTTGAGCAGGGGGGAGTATTCAAAACGGTTGAAAATGTAGATCAGCACCGCCATGGCGTATCCGCCACAGGCAAAGGCGGTGCCCACGTTGACGTCATAGGCGATCCACAGGCCCCAGGGAAAGCCGTCGTTCATGCCGGTGACCGGTCCCAGGCCGTATATAAACCTTTTGGCAATGTACAGCCCGGCGATCAAGATGATAACCACCCCGACAACAAAGGGAACGGTCAGCACCCTGCCGCCAGCTGGTCGTGTTTCTGCCATGATTCTTCTCCTTGTCCCGGTTTAACGCCCTCGGTGTATCAGGGGGTGGGCTTAGTTGTGTTTCCCGCGCTTGTTGACCACGTACAAAAGCCCGCCCAGGGCTGCTGCTGGATAGAGGAGGTATTTGTACACCCCCTTGGAGATACCCTCCAGGTCCTGAACATATGAGGTCTTTTTCACCGCCGGAAGGCCCAGCTTTTGAAAGTCGGTCCCGGACAGGAGCATGACCTGAGTACCGCCCAGTTCTTCCGCTCCGTAGATGTGGTCCAGGTACGGTTTGGCCTGGTGGGTTTTGGTCTCCCCCTTCTGGATGTGGTTGACCGGGAATTCATATGAGCGGCCGGGTTCCATAAGCAGACGCCGCCGGGCTTCTTTTTTGAGCTCCTCCACCGGGCCGAAGAGGGAGGCTCCGGTGGGACAGGCTTCGCAACAGGCGGCATAGCGGCCCTGGTCATAGAGGTGATCGCACAGCTGGCACTTGCGGATCTGAGGAAAGGGATCATCCCATTCAAACTTGGGGACATTGTAGGGACACGCAATCTGGCAATACCGGCAGCCGATGCAGGCGTTTTTGTGGTAGGTGACCACTCCGGTTTCCGGGTCTTTGCGCAAAGCGGAGACCGGGCAGGCGGCCACGCAGGAAGGCTCCAGGCAGTGCAGGCACTGGCGCTTGACAAAGGCCCGCTCTTGCCCCTGGGAGTACATCTTGATGATGTTCAAGGTCTTGGCCGAGAGGTCCACGGGATTGTCCCACATGGCATTGACTCCGGAATGCTCGGCCGGCATGTCGTTGGCCTGCTTGCATGCGGGCATGCAGGCCTGACAGCCGATGCACAAGTTGGAGTCGTACAGAATGCCCACTGCCTTGGGGGGCAGATCAGGCTCAGCCGATGCGCCCCAGGCGGGGGCGGTCCCGGCGGCCAAAAGCAACCCGCTGCCGGCGGCTGTTCTCAAAAAGTCGCGCCGTTTGATGCTCATTTTTTACTCCCCCTTGTCATTGCCCGAGTCATCTGAAGAAGATGAGAGCTTGCTGGCGGCCACGGCTGTGGCTCCGGCTGCAGCACCGACCGCGGCTCCGGCCAGGGCAGCAGCTCCAGCGGAGACTCCTCCTCCCCGTTCGTATTTGATGTCCGCCGGGGTGGCGGCCGGGGTGATCAAGCTGTCTGGAGTCAGTTCAGCCTGGACGAATTGGGGAATGTGGAAACCAACTCCGGCTTCACTGCAGCCAAAGCAGGGGTGCCCGGTGTCCACAGGCCAGGTGTCCACATCATTGAAGCTCATCATGGAGCAGTTGTTGTAGGTCACCGGTCCTTTGCAGCCCAGCTTGTACAGGCACCATCCTTTCTGATGGCCCTCGTCTCCAAAGGCCTCGGCAAATCGGCCGGCATCGAAATGGGGGCGGCGTTCGCAGTTTTCATGGATCAAGCGGTCGTAGGCGAATTTGGGACGCCCTTTGCTGTCTATGGCCGGGAGCTTGTTGTAGGTTAGAAAATAGGCCACTGTGGAGACGAAGTTATAGGCGTTGGGCGGGCACCCGGGAACGGTGAGCACGGTTTTGTCCGCAAGGAACTCAGGAGCGCCCTTGGCCCCGGTGGGATTCGGCTCGGCCGCAGCGATGCCGCCCCAGGCGGCGCAGGACCCGATGGCGATGACCGCTCCGGCCTTATCGGCTGTTTTGCGGACGATGTCCATGAAAGGCTGCCCGGCGATTTGGCAGTAGACCCCGTTGTCCTTGGTGGGAATGGCCCCTTCAATCACCAAGATGAATGTTCCCGAGTATTTCTCAATGGCTTTTTCTTTATGTTCCTCGGCTTGGTGTCCGGCTCCGGCATTGAGGGTTTCGTTATACTCCAGGGAAATAAGGTCCAAGATGAGGTGTTCTATGGTGAGATGAAACGGCCGGAGCAAGGATTCGGTACATCCTGTGCACTCCTGTCCCGAGAGCCATATGACCGGAGGCCGCTGGGGGTCGGTGACCGCAGCGGCCAAATCCTTGCCTGCAGTCAAGGGTAGGCCCATACCCGCGGCCATGATGGAGCAGAACTTGATGAAGTCCCTTCTGGATACGCCTCCAAGTCGGTCCTTTACTGCCCGAAAGTGTTGATCGTCCATGGTTCCCCCTTTGGCTTGAATCCGTGGTTGCAAAGAATCAGGTACATGACGCCCGGCATCGAAAAGAGGCCGGACGGGGTTGACGGCACAATAGGCGCGCATGGATCTGAGCGAAGCAGAGGCATGTGCATACGTTGTTTACTGTTTTAAAAAAAAAGCGAATGCTTGTGTCGAGACCTTGTTGGTAGATTCACAAGAAGTGTGTATACATGCGATCATCAAATATGCATTGCACACTTTGCACAAGTTTTTGGGTCTGCTCAGATAGAACTGGCTGGGCCAGAAAGGCGACTTAGAATTCCGTATTGCCTTTAAATTGGGATTTGTTTGGGCCAGCTCTTCTGAGTTATTGTGCAATGTGGGCCTTTATGAAAGGCACGTTTGTACATTGACACATTCTTCACAAGGGGGCAAGAATTTTTCTTATTCTATGATAAGTTTACTCGTGTTGCTCTACGGCGTCAATACCCTAACCTGGAAGCGCACAGGAGTTGTGTTGTCAGGTCTGACATGCCAGAAGTGTTCAGGTTTCAGCCCCGCCGCTGGCGGCCTGTTATTGGTTATCAGTTATCTGTTCTTTGCAAGAAGCCGCCAGTTTGATCACGAATGAAACGCACGGATGCCCCCCTCCGTCATTGCCCGGCCCGGATCCTTCGAATACACCGGAATGAGGCTCTCCGGGCAATCCAGGGGAAAGCTTTTCCATCAAAAGGGCAGGGCTCGGGGTCAAGCCCGCCTGGCTGGAAGAGCCCGGCTCGCAAGGAGGCCGCCCTTGCCCCAAGGGCTGGCCCTCTTCAGGTTAAAAACTTGTTTCATACGAGCTTTGCCGGATTGATCACGAATGCAAGGTGTGTCGAGGTGATACCGGAATTCCTGGCTGCGGCACATCTGTCATTGTTGACAACGAGGAGCAGCATCCAAAAGGCCTCAAGGGTGAGGACAAAATTCCCGTGATTGGTCTGGATTTCCATCTGGACTCTTGGTCTTGCTCTTGGTAGACAGGGAAGTTGTAACCGATTACCTGGATGCGCAGCATGTATTTTAAGGAGATTGACAGATGGGAGAGACCATCCGGTTTGGAGTTTCTCTGGACTCAGACCTGTTGGAGCGTTTCGACAAGATTTGTGAGGAACGCTGTTATCAAACACGGTCTGAAGCTATACGGGACCTGATTCGCAAGGAACTGGTGCACAAGGAGTGGGAGAATCAAAACCAGGAAGTCACCGGAACCCTGACCTTGGTCTACAACCACCATCAAAGCGATCTGGCCCAAAAAATGACCGAGATCCAGCACCAGGCCCTGGATATTATCATTACCTCACTGCATGTACACATTGATGCTCACAACTGCATGGAAGTCCTTGTCTTGCGGGGGCCGGTCAAGGATGTTCGTTCAGTGGCCCAACGCTTGACATCCACCCGGGGCATCAAGCATGGAAAACTGAGCTTGTCCACTACAGGAAAGGATTTGAGTTAGATGCAAGATGTACAAAACAGTCCCTCCGGCGTGCATATGCCCATCGACCGGGTTGGGGTCAAAGGCCTGCGTTACCCTCTGGTTGTTCGGAATAAAAACAATGGGGTGCAGCACACGGTCGCGCAAGTTGACTTGTATGTAGACCTGCCCAGCCATTTCAAGGGCACGCATATGAGCCGCTTCTTGGAAGCTTTGCAGGCATGGACCGGGGTTTTGGATTACCACAGCTTCAAGCAGCTTTTGGAAGATGTGCAGGTCCGTCTGGAAGCCAGACGTTCGCATCTGACTTTTGAATTTCCCTTTTTTTTGGCCCAGCAGGCTCCCCAGAGCGGGAGCCCGGGGGTTATGCAGTATGTATGCAGCTTCTCCGGAGAGCTGGAGGCCGGCAAACCGTCGATGTATGTCAGTGTGAATGTGCCGGTGATGACTGTATGTCCGTGTTCGTTGGCCATCAGCAATCAAGGGGCGCACAGCCAGCGGGCCATGATCAAAATCAAGGCTCGGTTCGACGGTTTGCTGTGGCTGGAAGATCTGATCCACATCGCGCAATGCTCGGCCTCCTCACCGGTCTATGCCTTGCTCAAGCGGGTGGATGAAAAGTTTGTCACTGAATGGGCCTTTGACAATCCGGCCTTTGTGGAGGACGTGGTCCGCAATGTAGCCACCCAGCTCAAGGAACACCCCTTGGTGCAATGGTTCAAGGCGGAAGTAGAGAGCTTTGAGTCCATCCACAACCACAATGCCTATGCCTGTATTGAAATGGGGAGTTAGGGCCGGCTGGCCGGGATGAAGGCTCCCAACCGAAGCTTGTTGAGTCTCGGCAAGGCTCACTTATGGCATGCCCATCAGGTCTGGGTCGTATGCCCTTCCTGCAAGAGCAGGACCACCGCATTGACGAGCTCGGCGGTGAGCCCCCATACGACTTCTTCCGGGGTCGGGTAGACCAAAACCCTGTGCGACAGGCCCGGCCAAGGTTTCTTGTATCTGGCCGGCAGGCCCAGGGCGTCCACCGGCAGCTGTTCGATGCTTTTGCTATCCTTGTTTGTGTACCAAGGTTTTATTTCCAGCTCCAGCTCGTACTCCTGGGCTGGGTGCTGTTCAAAGAAAGAGACCGGCAGGATGAAAACTCGGTCCACTTCGTTCTTGTCCGGATGCAGCTCCTCAAGGGAGTTCAGGTCCAGGGTGGCCACAAAGCTGTCTACAGTCACCCCTCTGGCCGAGACAAAGGTGTCCAGGCGACCGTGGATATGTATTCTTTCTCTGGAAATGCCCAGCTCTTCTTCAGCCTCGCGCAGGGCCGCCTCTTGGCATGACTGGTCGTTGTCCGGCTCAAACTCTCCTCCGGGAAAGCTGACTTCCCCTCCCTGCCGAATGTGGGCCGCGCGTTTCTGAAACAGGAAATGGAGCTCCCGGTCTTTTTCCACCAAGGGGATGAGCACGGCCGCATTGAGGTACCTACTCTTGCCCATAATATTCGGATGCCGCGGCAGACGGCTTTGCAATTCTTCAAGGTCTTCAAACTTCATAAACGTGATCCTGTCCTGACTGACTCCCAAAATAATAATAGACATTGGCCACATTGTGCATTCTAGCCCAAGATGGCTTGAGGGTAAACCAAGAGGAAAGGACGCCTAAAGAGGTGAGCTGTGAGCTTGGAGCAGGAAGTAAAGTTTGAGTGTTCGGATTTCGAGGGCCTGCGGCGCGTAATGGCCGCTCAGCACGCCCAGTACGTGCACCGGGTTTTTGAGCACAACCGAGTCTACGACCTTGAAGACGGCAGTCTGCAAAAGGAGGGCAAGCTCCTGCGGCTGCGGCAGGCGGAGACGAACGTTCTTTGTCTGAAGTCTCCTCCTCGAAATATTCCAGAGGACCGGAAGTGCCAGGTGAAAACCTGGGAGGAGATACAGACCCGGGTTCAGGACGCCCAGAACATGCACACCATACTCCAGGGCTTAGGGTATGGGACGGCTTTTTGCTACCAAAAGGTACGCGAGAAATGGTATATGGGTTCATGCGCCGTTTGTCTGGATCGGCTTCCGTTTGGCTTGTATGTGGAGATCGAGGGGGAGCCGGAGGCTATTTGGGAGCAGGCCCGGGTCTTGGGACTGGATGAGCACAGTTGGACCGCCAAGAGCTATTCCGATCTGCACCGAGAGTGGCGTCGAAAAAATCATTTGCCGCCACAGGAGTCCTTTGTTTTTGACCCGGCTGAACAGGCCCGCATTCAGGCAGATCTGGCCAGGAAAGACTGGAGACTTTGAACCGTAAATGAGATTCTTGCATCAGCCCTCTGCGGACAGCGGCGGCGCTGAAAACGTCCACGCAGCAGGGAAGGCTATGATTCGAAATTGTTGGATCTTTCCCTGATGAATCTTTACACCCTTGTATCAGGAATTATTATTTCGTAGAATGGTCATCAAAGATAGGGAATCGAACTCAGGGCCGGAAGGCATACCGTCACCGCAAGGAAGCCAGGGCTTGAGGCAAGAGGGAGCGTTGGATGAGTAATCAGTTGCAACGACCTGAACTTGAACCGGACACTGACCAGGAAGTCAAAGAACCCCCACAGTATAAAGTTGTTCTGCACAACGACGATTATACGACCATGGAGTTTGTGGTCTACGTTCTGAAAAACATTTTCTTCAAATCCGAGGGGGAAGCCGTCCACATCATGCTCAGTGTACATCGCAACGGCTCCGGCGTCTGCGGCGTCTACACTTTTGAGGTGGCGGAGACCAAAGTGGCCCAAGTTCATCAGATGGCCAAACAAGAAGGATATCCACTCAAATGCACAATGGAAGAGGTATGATATGTTGAGTCGGGAGCTGGAAAAGATATTCGCCTTAGCTGTGCGCGAGGTCCGCAGTAGGCATCATGAATTTTTGACCTTGGAACACGTCCTCTACGCCTACCTGCTGGACACCAAGGGCAAAAACCTTTTGTATAATTGCGGGGTGAACGTCAGCCGGCTGCGCAATCAATTGGAACGCTATTTTGTCGACCACATGGAGGTCTATCCTCAGGGGCAGGCCAAAGAAGTCATTCAGACCCTGAGTGTCCAGCGGGTGCTGCAGCGGGCTATTGTCCATGTCCAGTCCGCAGAAAAGGGCAAAGTTGAACTCGGGGATTTTCTGGCTGCGGTCATGGATGAAGAGGACTCCTATGCGGTTTATTATCTCAAGGCCCAGGGCGTGGAGCGCTTGGACATTCTGGAGTACATCTCCCACGGTCGGGCCCGAGAGCAGGAGGGGTGTTCGTCCTGTCAGCAAAAAGAGAAGAACAGCTCGCTGCAGAAATATACGCAAAATCTTTCCGAGCGGGCCAAAAGCGGGGACATCGATCCTTTGATCGGTCGCAGCCAGGAGTTGGAACGGACCATCCAAATCCTCTCCCGGCGGCGGAAGAACAACCCTTTGTTTGTCGGCGACCCGGGAGTGGGCAAGACCGCACTGGCCGAAGGGCTGGCCTTACGCATCGCCGAGGCCACGGTACCAGAGCCTTTTCTGGAGACTGAGATCTATGCCCTGGACATGGGGGCCCTGCTGGCCGGGACCAAGTTCCGGGGGGACTTTGAGTCCAGACTGAAAGGGATCATCAATGAGCTGTGCAAGATGGGCAGTCGGGCCGTGCTGTTCATCGACGAGATCCACACCGTGATCGGAGCCGGGGCTACCAGCGGGGGGTCCATGGACGCCTCCAATATCCTCAAGCCGGTTTTGGCTTCCGGCCAGCTCAGATGTATAGGGTCGACGACCTACGAAGAGTACAAGAACCTGTTTGAAAAAGACCGGGCCCTGTCCAGACGCTTTCAAAAGATCGATGTGCCTGAGCCTAGTCCAGATGAGAGTGTGGCCATTCTGGAGGGGTTGCGACCGTATTACGAAGAGCATCATGGGGTGAAGTACACCAAAACGGCCTTGAAATCAGCAGTGGACTTGACCTCCAGGCATTTACCGGACCGGTATCTCCCGGACAAGGCCATCGACGTCATGGACGAGACCGGTGCCCTGCTCAGCCTGGATATCCACAAGCGCAAGCGCAAGCAGATAACGCCCAAGGACATTGAGAATGTCGTGGCCGGTATGGCCCGGATACCCATTCAGCGGGTGAGCAGCTCGGACCGGGAGAAGCTGCACAACCTGGAAGGGGAGCTTTTGAACTATATTTTCGGCCAGGACCAGGCAGTGAGCTTCATGGCTCAGGCCATCAAGCGCTCCCGGGCCGGCCTGCGGGAGGCGAACAAACCGGTGGGCAATTTCCTCCTGGTCGGACCTACCGGCGTGGGCAAGACCGAATTGTCCCGACAGTTGGCCGAACGTTTGGGTATCCACTTCCTGCGCTTCGATATGAGCGAATACATGGAACAGCATGCCGTGGCCCGCTTGATCGGGGCCCCTCCCGGATATGTCGGCTTTGATCAGGGTGGGTTGCTCACGGACAGCATCCGCAAGCAGCCTCACTGCGTGCTTTTGCTGGACGAGATCGAAAAGGCCCATCCGGACCTGTTCAACATCCTGCTCCAGGTCATGGATTACGCCACATTGACGGATAATGCCGGCCGCAAGGCCGACTTTCGGCATGTGATTCTGCTCATGACCTCCAATATCGGAGCCAGGGATATGAGCAGCCAGAATATCGGTTTCGGTCAGGAAAAGGCCGCCAATCGGGCTCAAAAAGGGGTTAAGGCTGCGGAGAAGCATTTTTCCCCGGAATTCCGCAACCGTCTGGACGGCATTGTTCCCTTCAATGCCCTGTCCCCGGAACTCATGGAACGGATTGTGGACAAGAGCATTGCCGAGCTCAATTTGCAGCTGCGGGAGAAAAAGGTCCAGGTGGAGCTTTCTGCGGAAGCGACAGCTTATGTGGCCAGGAAGGGCTTCGATCCGGACTACGGGGCCCGGCCCTTGGCCCGGGTGGTGCAAAGCGAGATCAAGGATCGTCTGGCGGATGAACTCTTGTTCGGCTCCCTGCAGAAGGGAGGAACGGTGAAAGTGGATCTGTCCGCGGATGAGGAAGGGCAGGAGCAGCTGGAGTTTACCTGCTCCAACTCCAAGTAGCTCACATTGTTGAGGCCTCACGTGGTTTGGCCTGGCGGTCGAAGACAAGCGTCGCCCCTGCAATTTTAGCCAGGGTTGGGGAAGCAATGCAGGGGCGGATCTTGCTTGTCTGGTTATAAGTCAGCGCCGCCTCTGGCGGCCTGTTATTGGGTATCAGTTATCTGTTCTTGGCAAGAAGCCGCCAGTTTGATCACGAAGGCAACGCACGGGGGTCCCCATCCGTCATTGCCCGGTCCGGACCCTTCAAATACACCGGGATCAGACTCACCGGGCAATCTAGGGGAAAGCTTTTCTATCAAAAGGGCAGGGCTTGGGGTCAAGCCCGCCTTACTGGAAGAGCCCGTTTCGTAAGGAGGCCGGCCTTGTCCCTAAGGGCAGGCCATCTTCAAGGTAAATTCTTGTTTCATACGAGGCCATTGGTGCGGAGATTGGGTTCTGCCCAGATATAAGAGGGCGAATGATCATTCGCCCCTACAAACTTCAGGCCAGCACGGTGTTTTTTTACATAGGGGCCATCGAACAACTTGAAGGGGCGACTGGCAGTCGCCCTTTCGGGAATTCTGATATCCCCACAACACACGTTTCATCTATCCCTCCAGTCCCTGGATCAGGGCCTGAATGTTCTGGCCCAGGACCCGGTGGTTGTAGCCGCCTTCGAGCAGAGCAAATACCCGTCCGGGGCAGACTTCATCCGTAAACTCCTTGATCATGCTGCCCAGGCGGGCATAATCGTCCGTGGTCAAGAGCCCGCCCCAATCTTCAATGTGCCGATCGAATCCGGCAGATATCCCTACCAGATCACACTCCTTTTGCTCGGCCAAGGTGTGTTTCAACTCCTGAAAAGTGTCCAGGTGGTGGTAGGTGATGTCCGGGTCTTGGGCGTAGAACCCGTTGGTCCCGTCTCCAAAGTGCAGATCAATGTCGATGATCAGTCCGCGGTGTATCCTCTTGTCTCTGCGCATGGCCTGCATAGCCACGGCAATATTGTTGAACCAGCAAAATCCCCAGCAGGAGTCCACACTGGCGTGGTGGCCCGGAGGACGGATAAGGCCGAAGGCCGGGGTCCCTGCGCAGGCCAGGCGTGCGGCACTCAGGCCGCCGCCGGCGGCCAAAAGGGCCAGTTCGTACAAATGGGCCTTTTGCTGGATGCGGCACAGGTGGTGTGGCGTGTGCACCAAGAGGATATCTTCGTCACTTGCCGGTTCCGGGGTGATCCAGGTATGGCCGTGTTCCTGCAGCACCTCTCGGGCCTGGTCCAGTCTGCCCTTGGCCGCAGCCGGATCCGGAGCATACACTTCCAGGTAGCGTTCGTGAAATACAATGTGCATATTCACCTCCCGAGCGTTTATTCAACAAGTTTGTCTTGAACTCTCAAGTGAAGACGTCGACGAGATAATGCGGATTATGCGCGGCTGTTGTCCGGGGTGCAATCGGGCTTTACGTCTGCTGCGCCAAGCAATGACAGCAAAGACCGCAACCACGCAAACGAGGCTGCTCAATGCAGCGGAAGCGTCCCGGCTGCCGGTGAAATGAAGAGTGTGCCCGGCCAGGGCGCCCAGGATCAAAGCAGCTAAAGGGAGGATGTACAGGTTCCGAAAACGCTTGTATCCGCAGTTCCGCACTGGCGGTCATCCAGAACAGACACTATCCTTTCATAACCGGGCAGGACGAGGACATTCACAATGCTATTCAGGTTTATTTCTTTCATTTCCGGTTGTCAAGGAGCTTGGGCTGGGGCTAAATTTGACAAACTCCCCATCAATGATGATACTATGATTTCCTTTCGTTGGCTTCTGACCCGGAAGTTTGAACATCTCTCAACTGGATACAAATTAAAGGAGAATGTATGTCCCTATTTACACGCGCAGTTTTTCCCTTAGTCACCTGCCTGAGCCTGGGCTTTTTCCTGGCTGTTTCTACCCCTGTTTGGGCCCAGGACGGCCAAATGGACCAGGGCAAAAAGCAGCAGATGGGCCAAGGGCAAGGGCAACAGGCCATGCAAAAGAAAATGCAGAGAATGAAAGAAATCAGTGAGCGTCTCCAGGCCGTGCAGGAGGAAATCCTGCAGGAGAATCCGGAGCTGAAAAAGAAACAGGAGGACTTGGACTCCTTTGTCCAGGACACCATGGATAAGAACATGGAAGACAAGGGTATCAGCATGGAGGGGTTGAAGTCCATGCAGTCCGAACTGCAGTCCGATGACTTGAGCTCTGAGGAGAAACAGCAGCTGCAAAGCACATGGCAGGAAAAGGTCCAGTCCTACCAGGAAGCCCGGATGAAGACCATGCGCAACGAAACAGTGCAAGAGAAACAAGAAAGTTTCCGGGAGGATATGGTCGAGGCTATGGAAGAGAAAGAGCCCGAGACCAAGTCTATGCTCCAGGAACTGGAACAATTACAGAAGCAAATGCAGGCCATGCAACAGGGTATGATGAAAGGCCAAGGCGGTCAGGGCCAAGGCGGTCAGGGCCAGGACAGCCAAAGTCAATAACCTTTAATGCCCAGGCATTCTTGCCCAGTGGCTCTTTCTTATGCTAGGTCACGGGCCCGCCACACACCAAGAAGGGGATAATCAGATCTCCTGAAGATATGTGGCGGGCTCTTTTTTATTCTTTTTCCTTGGGTTCCTGGGCTGTGGTTTGCGGTTTGAGCAGGCCAAAGAGATCCAAAGGGATGGGCAAGATAGTGCTGGCCTTGCTTTCATAGGTCATCTCCCGCATGGTTTGCAGGTAGCGAAGCTGCAAGGCCTGAGGATATTTCTGGATGATTCCCGCCGCTTCGGCCAGCCGGTTGGCGGCCTGGTACTCGCCTTCGGCGTTGATGACCTTGGACCGGCGGTCCCGTTCCGCTTCCGCCTGCCTGGCCATAGCCCGCTGCATCTCCTGGGGCAGATCTATGTATTTGACCTCCACATTGGTGACTTTGATGCCCCAGGGATCGGTATGCTCATCCAGTATGGACTGGATCTGATCGTTGATCTGATCCCGGTGAGTCAAGATATCGTCAAGTTCGGCCGCTCCGCACACGCTGCGCAGGGTGGTTTGGGCCAATTGGGAGGTGGCGAACATGTAGTCCTCCACTTCCAAAATGGCCTTGACCGGGTCCATGACCCGGAAGTAGATCACTGCGTTGACTTTGACCGAGACATTGTCCTTGGTGATCACGTCCTGCCCCGGGACGTCCAAGGCGATGATGCGCAAAGAGACCTTGATCATCTTGTCGATGACCGGGATGAGGATGATCAGCCCCGGCCCTTTGGCGTGCAGGACCCTTCCCAGCCGAAAGACCACAGCCCTTTGATATTCGTTTAGGACCTTGATGGCCGAGAAGAGAAAGAGGATGACCAGGACGATGATCGGGGCGAAGGTGTACAGGGTTTGCATGGGTCTCTCCTTGGTTGGCGATTTCAATGCAGGATGCTGGGTTATTGTTCATTTTCCCGGACCAGGAGGGTCAGCCCCTGGACATCGGTAACCATAATCCGAGTTCCCGGGGGCAGGGCCTGGTTCGACTCCGTTTTGACCTTCCAGATTTCCCCCCGTATCCGGGCTTTCCCCTGGTTTCCCTCCCAGGAAATGATCTCTCCGGTAAGGCCCGGCATGCCTGGCGATCCCGTCTTTCGGGGATGGACCTGGGCCCTGGTCACCAGATACAGCCCCAGGAGGATAAAAGCGGAAACCGTGAGCACAGTTGGCAGGATGACCTGGAGAGATAAGCCGGTGAATCCATATTCAAAGCGAAACAGGATCAAAGAGCCGATGAACAGACAGACCACTCCTCCGACGCTCAAGAGTCCGTAGCTCGTGACAGCCAGTTCCAGGATGAACAGGATGAGGCTGAGA
This sequence comes from Thermodesulfobacteriota bacterium, assembly GCA_051749205.1. GTDB lineage: Bacteria > Desulfobacterota > Desulfovibrionia > Desulfovibrionales > Desulfothermaceae > Desulfovermiculus. The sequence goes on from JBNJII010000024.1 coordinate 26,371, forward strand.
AAGATGAGCAATACACCGGCGGCATTGGTGGGCAAGACGGCCAAGGCATACAGGCCGAGCAAAAGGCAGATGGCCCCAAAAACCCCGGGAAATATGGTCCCAGGATTGCTGAGCTCAAAGAAGAGTCCAGCAATGCCTCCCAGAAGAAGAAAGTAAGCGATTTGGGGATGCAAAAGCCAGGAAAGGAAGGTGGTCCGAAAGCTTGGATGGTAGGAGACCATGTGCACATCCTGGAGGTCAAAGGTGAGTTTTTGTCCCTGGATGTCCAGACCCCGACTTCCGATTTGGGCCACCATATCCCGGGGGGATACGGCCAAGAATTCCACTACCTTCTGCATAACCGCCTCCCGGGCGGTAATGCTTACTGCATCTGTGACCGCTTTTTCATACCAGGCCACGTTGCGTCCCTTGGCTTGAGCCACCCCCCGGATGAGACTGACAAAGTCGTTGGTGATTTTTTTGGCCGCGGTTTCCGGGATCTCTTTCCCGCCCATGGGTACAGGGGAGGCCGCCCCGATATTGGTTTGCGGACTCATCCCGGCCTGATGGGAAGCTGCGACCAGAAATACGCCTGCTGAAGCGGCCCTGGCTCCTTTGGGACCGACCCAGACGGCCACCGGGGTTTGGGCGTTGAGTATAATCTTGACCATGTTGCGCATGGACTCACCCAGGCCGCCGGGAGTGTCCAGCCCCAGAAGCAGCAAGTGATGGCCATTTTCAGTACACTCCTGCAGGGCTTGGCGCAGAAGATCCTGCTTGGCCGGATTGATGCTGCCCTCCAGGCGGACATACAGGACCGAGATGCGTGCTTGGTCGGTTGAGGCTGCATGGGACACTGTATTGCTCATCCAGTTTAAGGCCAACAGTAGAAAGGTCCCACAGGCCAGGAAAGTGATCAGAATGGACAAAGGGCGGTGGATTGGGCTGGGCACAGAAGACCTCCAATGTATGCGGTCACTATGTCTGGACACAGGGCAGGTAATGACGTGTCTATTTGCCGATAGTGTATGTTGGCCTGGTTTTATTGACAAGGGCTATCATCTGGTCAAAGGATCTTTTCAGTGTTAGGCTGTTGACTTTCCGGACGGTTAATGAAAGCCACGAGGAGGTGATTATGCGCACTATAGCCAAGACGATGGGCCTGATGGGAATATTTTTGGTTCTGGCCGTCAGTCAGGCCTGGGCGGTGGATGTGGAAGGGGTCCGGATCCCCGAGAATCTGGATGTGGAAGGGGGCAAGCTGCAACTCAACGGAACCGGGGTGCGAAGCAAGTTTTTCTTAGATTTGTATGTCGGGGCCCTGTATTTGGATTCACCCTCTCGTGACGCAGGACATATCATTTTTGCAGACAAGCCCATGGCCATCCGTCTGCATGTCCTGTCCAAGCTGATAACATCCGAAAAGATGGAGGAGGCCACCCGGGAGGGCTTTGTCCAAGCCACCGACGGCAATACCGCAGAAATCCAAGGGCGGATGGAGGAATTTATTTCTGTGTTCCAAGAGGAAGAAATCGCCAAGGGCGATGTTTTTGATCTCATCTATGTGCCTGAACACGGGGTATTGACCTACAAGAACGCAGAGCTTCTGAGTTCTGTGCCCGGTCTGGACTTCAAGCGGGCCTTGTTTGGTATCTGGCTCTCGGACGATCCGGTTCAAAAAAGCTTAAGGCAAGGAATGCTGGGGGACTAGTACTTCGTCTCATAAATGTTGCCTCAATTTTTGACAATTGGCACATTTCAGTTATAAGTTGATTAAATTCGAATTTCGATATTCGTGTTTCATATTTCCGTGTCGTAGAATAGTGGGTCAAGCTTAAAAAGAAAATCAACATATCAAATTGCCGCCATATGGAACAGGACTTATAAGACACGGGGCTAGCTTACAAATATAACCCCGGTGGAGGTGCGTCCGTCCACCTTGAGCATGATGGGACTGGACAGCCGGACATGGGCCACGTGCTCGGTTTCCTCGTGGATATCCTGGCTGGTCAGCCACTCCCAATCCAAAGTTCCGTGCCGCTTTTCAGTGACTGTGATGTAATTGATACCCAAGGTGGTGATGTTGTGAAAGAAGTGCGAGCCTTGGGACGGCTCGGCCTTGAGCTTGTCCGATCCGGTCTCCACAATTGCGCCTACTCCGTGGATGTCCCGCCAGTTTACCGGAATGCCCAAAAAGCGGTCCGCCGATCCCCACCTTCCGGGACCTATGAGCAGGTAGGTGCATTTCTCTTGAGCGAGCTTGGCATTGAGTCTGCTGATTTCCTGAGCGATCTCTCTGGTTTTGGCTGGATCGAAACTCTGGGGTTTGACATAGAGAATATCCTGCATGTCCCCGCGCTGGGTGTTGCCTAAGGCCTTGGCGGACTGGCAAAAGGCCCTTTCTTTGTCCTGAGAGGTGATATCCACCTCTTGCGATTCGGCCCGCGCGGTCATGGGCCTGACCTGTAAGAAGGCGAATTCGGCCTGGGCATGGTCTGCGTCGGGCAAGTTGACTGAGAATTCGATTTCCACCGGAGTGCCCATCCCCTTTGCCCCCAGGTTGAGGGCGGCTTCCAGTATTTCGGGCAAAGGGACCTGGTTGTGCTTTAAGACCTGGGCAAAGGTCAGGACCGGATAGCCTTTGCTGGTGTGCGTATCCCGAATGCGGTGTTCCTGGGGGATATAGGTGCTGGTCAAAAGACGCATGGGCGGTTCATGGACAGCGTCCATAATGTCCCTGCGGGCGAGGTTGGAGGCGTCGTTGATATCCAGAGCCTGGCAGGTGTTGTTCATGGGCAGGCAGTAGAAATCTTGTTGGGCATTGCTTAAGATGTCCTCCACACTGGATCGCTGGGGTTGGATTTGGGGATACCGGGGACAAAACCGCAAAGACTGCTCTCCTTCGACAACCATTTTGCCCAGGCCCATGGCGATGGTGGCGATCCCGTCTTCGGGCTTCATGCGGGCAAAGGGATAGTAGTTGTGGGATTGGGCCACCCCGGAAATGGCCGGGTAAAAGTATCCATTGAAGCTTCTTCCGGCCAATTGCTGGATGATGACCGCCATTTGTTCCTCTTCCGTTCTCTGGCCCACCCGACGGGAGAAGCTTTTCGGGGCCTGATAATAGGTGGAGGCGTAGACCAGTTTTATGGCGTGCAGGAGGTGCTTTAGTCGTTCTTCAAGGCCCGGGCAGTCGTTGGTGAGCATATATGTGTTGTACAGCCCTGCGTAGGCCCGAAACTGGGAGTCTTCCAAAAGGCTGGAGGAGCGAACAGCCAGGGGATAGTTCACGTTTTTTAGGTAGGCTCGCAGATTGTCTGTGACCCACTCTGGAAATGTTCCCTGCAGGAAGGGCTGCGCGATCTGTTCGTCGGGCAGATCGGCTGTAGCCAGATCTTTGAGATCGTTTATCTCAATGAATTCTTCAAAAGCGTCGGTGGTTACAACCAGGGTCTGAGGGACATACACGTGGGTATGGGCAAATGCACTGAGCATCTGGGGGTGCTGCCGCAACAGGGTGGTCAAAAAGGCCAACCCCCGGGCCTTGCCGCCCAAGGAGCCCTTGCCCAGCTTTAAGAAATCCGTATCCGGATCAAAGGTTTCCGGATCAAAATCCACGACCACACCCCGCTGCCGCTCCCGGCGTCTGGTCCGAATGGACTCCAGGAGGAACTGGCGGTGGCTTTCCACGTCTTCAAAGTCTCCGTGGCGCAAGGGACGGACCTTGCTGGCCAGCTCCACCTCTGTGCGGGCAAACAGCCATCTGGAGAAATCGTTGTTATTGCAGTGCTGGACAAAGGCCTCTTCCGGGATGGTGGCGAAGAGGTTCTCCAGATCCCGCAGGTTGGAAGCCCTGGCGATCTCCTCTCCGTTTGGCATTTTGAAAACAAAGTCTCCGAAACCGAGTCGGTTCTTGAAAAAGGCCCGGACGTCCTCGTGCAGAGACGGGGAGTTTTTGTCCACAAAGTCAGCCGGGATGGTTTGGGCTACGTCTGCGTTGGAGGGTTCGGAACTGCCCAGGATGAGGGGGATGTCAAAGTGGTCCGCCTTGACCTGACGCAAGAATTGGATGCCCGCATCGTCCTGCAGATGACACTGTTTGGGAAAGCGGACATCTGATATTACCCCCAAGATATAGGGCTCATACCGTCTGTACAGGGCAACAGCCTCTTCATAGTCTTCAGCTACCAAGATTTTAGGTCTGGCCCGCATGGTCAGCAGACGATGCTCTTCGTTGAGCCCCTCTTCCATGACTTCCTGGGTCTGGCTGACCAGTTCCTTATAAAAGATGGGCAGTAACGAAGAGAGGTATATGGGGGAGTCTTCGACAAAGAGGATGACCCGGATACCGCCGTGTTCGGTATCAGCATCCACGTTCATGGCGTCTTCTGTACTTTTAATGGCCGCCAGGAGCAGATCTGTGCTCCCGGTCCAGACAAAGATGCGGTCTATGCCCGGCGGCCGGGTCTGACTTATGGCGCATTCCTGGGACGGGATGGAAGAATGGGAAAAGAGGACCACCGGCAGGTCGGGTGCCTGTTGCTTGATCTTTTGACCAAGGACAAAGGCATCCATGTCCGCCAATCTGGGCATGGTGATGACCATGTCGAACTGTTTTTTGGTCAGCTTGCCCAGGGCTTCTTCAGCTGTGGCCGTCCAGGTCAGACGTGGGGGATGGCTTAGGTTTAAGCCTCTGTATTCATTGATAATCCTCTCCGAGAGGCAGCAATCCTGTTCCATGATCCAGGCGTCGTAAGGGGTGGACACCAAGAGGATCTCCCGCACCTTTCGGGCCATAAGCTCATGAAAGAGCTTGAAATGGGGATCGAAGTTACTGAAAATGGAGGTTTGTAGGGGCATAAGCGTACACTCTCAGTCGTGCGGCAATGGCCCGCACCGAGCCGTTTACTGTGACTTTTCGGTCTGCTCATCAAGCCAATCCTGCATTTCGGCCAGGTGGTTGGAGAGGCCGAAACGGCCCTGGGCAAAGACACCATAGTCCCCTCCCCCGGCCATGGCCGAGGTGAAGCGGATCTTATTGGCGTTGATGAGCCATATAGTGCTCCAGACCTTCTCCATATGTTCATCAAAGGGGCTTTCTCCGGCCTGGATCCCTTGAGCCAAATCCAGATCCCAGATTGTCTGCATGATTTCAGTGGCTGTGTGCACGGCAGCATTGCTGGCCTCAATAGTATGTTCCAAGCGCTCAAAGTGGCCGTCCACCCAGGACTGGGTGTGGCATTGGGCGCAGATGCCCTGCATGGTCTCTTGTCGCTCGGCTTGGGTTTTTGCAGATATAAGATAATCCGAGGCCGGGGAGTTGGCGAAATCCGTGGGCAGGGGCAGGTCGTCGCTGTTGCGGATAATGCTGGTGTCCGCTTTCTTGGGATGGGGATGGGCATAGATGAGCCCGAAGAGACGCCAGGCCAGGCGGTCGTTCATGCGGTGGGTGCGCTGGGCGACCACTGACCCGCTTGGACTGACCGTGAGACTGATATGACAGGCGGCGCAGGTGGGGGCAGTAAAGTCCCGGCCAATGGTCCAGGGAAGGGCCTGGAAATCCCAGTTCTGGGACTGGGAGGAGGCGATGTTCCCGTGCTTGCTGGTGGTGTAGACCTTGTAGGCCGGAACATCCGGCCCGACATGGCACTCTTTGCATGTATAGGGCTTTCTGGCCGTGGATATAGAAAAGGCATGCCTGGGATGACATGCGGAACAGGATCCCAGGCTGCCGTCCGGATTCTTGCGGCCCACTCCCTGATTGGGCCATCCGGAGAGAACGGGAAAGTCCATGGGTCCCATGCTGGTGGTTCTGGTTTGCGTCTTCTGTACCTTAATTTCGCTGCCGTGACAATAGAAGCAGGATTCTTCTTCGGTCATGGTCTGAGCCGGAGCAAAGGCCAGCTCTTGTTCCGTGAATCGAGGTTGCCCGTGAATCTGTTGGGCCAGGTCCATATATACCGGGTTGTCGGCTAAGTTGCCCCTGGCCTGGGACATGATGTTGTGGCTGTACTCCTGGCGCTCTGTACTGTGGCAGAGGGCGCAGTCATCCGGAGTGACTACAGTGTGAACCTCAAATCCGTTGTGATCAAAGGAGGCGCTGTGGGCTTCGCTCCTGACGGTGTGGCATTCGGCGCAACCTACGGCCACGCCGGCCAGGTCCTCGGGGATCTTGGAGCTGGAGACTCTTCGGGACAGACTTTCGGCCTTTTGGCCCTGTTTGGGGGTCACCCGGCTGTGCCGACTCTGTTGCCAACTGTGCACAATGCCCGGATGCAGGCTGGAGTGGCAGGTCAGGCAGGCCTGGGAAGCTGGGCTGATCTGGGCCTCTTGGGCATAAAGCGGGGAATACACAAAAAGGAGCATACAAACCAGGCTCACAGTGGGGATGTTCATGGGCCCTCCTCAGTGCCGGCCGGGACCGGCTCCTGGTCATCGCGTATTGAACTGGAGTGTGCATCTGTCTGCAGGCCGGACCCGGGCAGAAGATGCAGGTACAATGCTGTCACATCGTCGCGAAAGGGAATATCAGCGTTTGAGGTCTGCATAGCCTGCAGGAGATTGGATAAAAAGGAGCCGTTTGCAGATATAAGCTCCTTGGCCAGGCTCAAGAAGTTCTCCTGATCATAGTAGGTCCCATCTGGAGTGCGCCATTCGTATATTCCGTCGGTGTATAAAAACAGCGAGCTGGATGGGTGCAGGGGATGGGTTTGGATCTGCGGAGCGACCCGGGTAATGCCCAAGATGGGAATGGTTGCCTCTAAAGAAGTGACTTTTTTGCTGTCATTGGTCAAGAGGCCAGGGCAATGACCGGCATTTATATAGGACAAAGCCATGGCCTGGGTATCCACGTCGGCCAAGAACAGGGAAACGAAATCGCTCTCCTCGCCGATGATGTCCATCAAGGAGTCGTTGAGCAAAGTGATGACTTGGGTCAGATCCAGGCTGGTCTTTTCGCTCAATCGAATCAGGGTGCGGACCACGCCCATGAGAAAGGCCGCTCTGGCCCCATGCCCGGATACATCGCAGACAGCAACCCGCACCGTATTCGTATTGATCGGAAAATAATCAAAGAAATCGCCGCTGGCCCGGCCCGAAGGCTTGAACAAGGTGTCAATGCGCAGGTTGGGAAAGGGTGGATGGGGCGCGGGAAGGAGACGGGACTGGATATCCCCGAGCATTTCGATCTCCCGCTCAATGTTTTGGTAGGCGCTTTTGAGCTGTTTGCGCAGGTTGATTTGGCGCTCAGCTACGCGTACCCGGGCCAGAAGCTCCTCGGAGTGGTAAGGCCGGATCAAATAATCGTTGGCCCCTTGCTCCAGAGAGTTTTTTTTGAGTTGCAAGGAAGTCTCACCGGTGATAACCAGGATGTATATCTCGTGATCATGGCACTCGTTGCGCAGATGAAAGATCACGTCCAGACCGCCCATTTGAGGCATATGCATGTCCAAGAGAATGATGTCCGGTTGAAAGGACGTGTACTTCTCAAGGGCTTGATGCCCGTTCTCCGCTGTTTGCACCTGGTATGTGTTTTCCAGGAATTCACAGAGTAGATCACATATGCCGGGGGCATCGTCGACTATAAGAATTTTTGTTTTGTCCTCTGCCACGCCTTAACCTCGCATCCCCGGCGGATAAAAAGCATGCGCCCGCCACGGAACCGGGCCGGGTACAGTGGTTCAGGGCGGGCTCTGGAAGACTGATAGTACACAGGAAAAGGCGGTCCTTTAAGGGCCGAGGTGTTCGGCTGGCAAATGCCTCCTAAGTGCTGCCTCCTCCGCTGCCGTCCAGTGTGCATTGGGTGAAATCCACAGGCTTTTTGCACTTGGGGCAGGTGTGGGGCCGGTCAAACTCATCGGAAAAGATCTCAATTTCTTCATTGCACTCCGGGCAGTTGCACACAAAAGAACTTAAGCTTTTGTAGGATTGGAAACCGGGACAATGCTGAGGTGTGCTTTGTTCAGCGCTCATAGCTCTCCTCCTTAGGGCTCAGGTCATGGACTTTCTTAAAGACATTTTTTCTTCATACAAAGCATTCTAGCATAGACAGGGAAAGGAATCAAATCCATATTCATCAGCAAACCCCAGGAGGACTCTATGCAGGCATCAACCCTGCAGGCAATGGTCTGGGCCACATTTGCGGGGGATTCTCTGGCCTTGGGTGCACATTGGATGTATGATCAGCAGAAAATCGTACGCCAGTTCGGTGAAATAGAGGAATTGACCGCCCCTCTGTCCGACTCACAGCACGCTGGGAAACGGGCAGGGGATTTCACCCATTACGGAGATCAGACCTTGATTTTGCTTCGGTCCCTGGCCGCCAGCGGACGATTTGATATACAGGATTTTGCCCGGCGTTGGAGGAATTTTTGGATTGACTCGGCCAGCTATGTGGATCAGGCAACCAGGCAGACCCTGGCCAATTTGGAACAGGGCATGGATCCGGATAAGGCGGGCTCACAAAGCAACGATCTGGCTGGAGCAGCCCGTATTGCCCCCTTGATGTATCTGTGTGGATCAGACCTTGCGGCTGCGGTCCAGGCGGCCAGGGAACAGACCGCGATGACCCACCAGGACGGCATTGTGGTGGACAGTGCCGAGTTTTTCGTGCGGGTGACGGGTAGTGTTTTGGCCGGACAAAAGCCGGTTCAAGCAATTCAGGAGGCAACGAAACATGACTTTGCCAGCTTGCCGGCCCGAAAGTGGGTCGAAACCGGCTTGCAGGCGGCCAGACAGGACAGTGTTTCGGCTATACAGGACTTGGGAAAGACCTGTCATGCACCCCATGCCTTTTCTGGAACGGTTCAAGTTATTGCCAGGCATGAAGACGATCTGCCCGGAGCTCTGACCCAATGTGTCATGGCTGGAGGAGATTCCGCCGCCCGGGGCATGCTTGTGGGCACTGTTCTGGGCGCCTGGCATGGAATAGGCGCTCTGCCTGCACAATGGATACAGGCCTTGCAGGCTAGATCCGAGATCCAGGGATGGCTGGAGGAACTGGAGAGGTTGCGATGAACATCGGGACAGGGTTCAAATGGAGTGGGGCATAATCCCAGCCCTCAGGGTAGGGGCAGCCTAGGCGTCTTTGGCCGTATGGCTGCCCTCTTCGCCCTGTCAGTCTTGTGTCTGGCCATCCCGGAGGGCAAAGCTGAAGCATTACTTCTTCTTTTTCTTCTTCTTTTTGTCGCCCAGGACCTCGTTGGCAATAACAATTTTCTGGATCTGGGAGGTGCCTTCATATATGGTCAACACCCGGGCGTCACGATAGAGTCGTTCCACAGGAAACTCCTTGGTGTATCCGTACCCGCCGTGGATCTGCACAGCCTCGGCCGTGACCCGGTTGGCCATCTCGGAAGCGTAGAGCTTGGCCATGGAGGCCTCTTTGCTGCATTTCTCGCCCCGGTCTTTGGCTGAGGCTGCGTTTACAACCAAGAGTCTGGCGGCTTCCAGGTCCGTAGCCATGTCCGCGATCATCCAGCGCAGGCCTTGATTCTCGGCGATGGGCCGACCGAACTGTTCTCTTTGCTTGGAGTACTCCACGCTGGCGTCCAGTGCCGCCTGCCCTACGCCCACAGACAGGGCGGCGATGCCGATGCGTCCGTCATCCAAGCCGGACATGGCCACCTTGAATCCGTCGCCTTCTTGGCCCAAGAGATGGTCGGCAGGGACTCGGCAATTATGAAAGATCAAGTCTGTAGTGTCCGAGGCGCATTGACCCATTTTGTCTTCCAGCCGACCGGTGGAGAATCCATCCATGTCCCTGGTGACCAGAAAAGCGGATATGCCTTTATGTCCGGCTTCGGGGTCAGTACGGGCCAAGACGATGAACAGCTTGGAGGTTGCCCCTCCTGTAATCCAGCGTTTGGTGCCGTTGAGCAGGTAATGATCACCCTGCTTGGTGGCCGTAGTGGTCATCCCGGCCGGGTCTGAACCCGCTTCCGGTTCGGACAGGGCAAAGGAGCAGATGCACTCCCCCTTGGCCATGGGCACCAGATACTTTTGCTTTTGCTCCTCGGTTCCAAAACGCAAAAGACTCCCGCAGCAGATGGAATCGTGCACGGACATGATCACGGCTGTGGAAGCGCAGGCGTAGGCGATTTCGCTCATAGCCAGGGCATAGGAAACCGTATCCATGTCCTCTCCGCCGTAGCTCTCCGGAACCAGCATACCGAGCAAGCCCAGCTCGCCCATCTTTTCCAGGCTCTGGGCGGGATACTCATGGTTTTGATCACGTTCCGCGGCCAGGGGGGCCAACTCCTTGCGGGCGAACTCTTTGGCCATCTTTTGAATCATGCGCTGCTCTTTGCTGAGTTCAAAAGCCATACCCATTTCTCCTTCATAAGGCAGTTAGCTAAAAACCTTGGTCTGTATATTGATAAGATATTCACGGTTCATACACAAATTCCGGCTTCAAAACAAGGGTGGAGCACTCCTGGCCAGGGCTTTTGGGTTCTGCTTTCCATTTTCAACAATTTCAGTACCGCTGATTTGCTCTGTCTCTGGATAATAGCAAGTTGTGTTCGGTGTTCACTGTTCAGCATAAGAACTTGAGATACCTGATATTTATTGATTAGCTTGCCGGATGCTTAGAAGTTCCCCCAAATGTTCCCAGAGGTTGTTTCCTAAGTATTATTCCCGTGATAGAAAAGCTTTCCCCTGGATTGCCCGGTGAGTCTGATCCCGGTGTATTCGAAGGCTCCGGGCCGGGCAATGACGGAGAAGGACATCCGTAAGTTTCATCCTTGACCAAACTGGCGGCTTCTTACAAATAACAAATACTCATAACGAATAACAGGGCCGCCAGAGGCGGCGCTGAGAATAAAACTCCCATGCAGGTGAATGTGGTTCTGATTGGAGTTTGTATCCCGCCATGTCCTCTGAAAGCTTGATCACCCTTATACCTGGTGGTATGTGCTGGTCAGCATAATTCTCTTGGCCCTGAAATGAGGTAAGCTGTATGCAAGAAGCAAAATGGACTCAAGTAATACGGGAGCTCGATGAGCTCCGCCTGCGCAACGAAGAGCTGGAGTCCATGCTCATTGAGTGCAAACGGGCAGTGGACGCCAATACTGATATGAAGTCCCTGTATGAGGTGGCTCAGGACCTCATTGAGCTCAAAAGGGCCGAAGATGCCTTAAAAAAGGAGCGGGACTATTTCAAGAACGTGTTGGATAACTCGGCCGACGCCATCGGTATTGTGGACGCCAAAGGACGCTTTATACGCTGGAACAAGCGGGCCGAAGAGCTGTTCGGATACAGCTTTGAAGAGTTGCGGGGCAAATCGGCTTTTGATCTCTATGCAGACCAGATGCAGCTGGGCTCCATGCTTGAATCCTTGCGGGCCAAGGGTTTTGTCCGGGATACCGAGGTCTCGATACGCACCAAGTTCGGCCATATTCTGCCTTTGGGCATGTCCATCAGTCTGCTCCGGGAAGGAGAACGGACTATCGGCAGTGTCTGTGTGGCCAGGGATCTGAGCCAGATAAAAAAGACTCAGGCCGCCCTGCAAAAGAGCAAAGAAGAGGCCGAGGCGGCCAA
>JBNJII010000025.1:0-37662 GCA_051749205.1 Thermodesulfobacteriota bacterium
GGGCTGCCTCTTTTTTCGTTTTTTGATATAGTTATATTATGCCACCTACTACGCCGAGGCTGCTGCACACTTTCCGGGATATCAAAGCCGGAAAACTCCTGGTCGATTACCCTTGATGCATGCTTATATCTATTATTTGACCAACATCACCGGGCACGGTGCTAAGATGCCCACCTTGTGGCTGATGGTTCCCCAACCCTCGGTGGGATTTTCCAGGTTGATGCGATGGGAGCTGAGCAAAATGAGATCCACTTCCTGGTCCTGGACAAAATTGAGGATTTCCGCCACCCGCGAGCCGAGGAGGACTTTGGACTCGATGTTGGCCTGCGTGGGCGCATATCCAGTACACAATTGGTCCATTTTCTTTTCCGCCCGCCTGGTCAGCGTGGTATAGAAGCGCTGAAACTCATCGCTGTCGTCGTCTGCAATGGCTTCGATGACATGCAGGAGGGTTATCCGTTGATTCAGTTGGTGATCTTTCTCCAGAGACTGCATCTTGACCGCAATATCCAGAGCCTTTTTGGTTGCCTCAGTGCAGTCGGTGGGTACCAAGATATGTCCGAACATACACGTTCTCCTTCCTGTCTCTTATTGAGGTTCGGCAAAGGGATGTCTCCAGCCTAAAAATACACCCGTCGCGAAGATGACGATGGCTGACGGTTGCGGAACCTGCCGAAGATAAATCCGATCAGAGCCGAGATGCCGATGACCCCTGCACCGGCTAAAAACCAGCGCAGCTCGTGACTGGAATGGATTGTGTGCACTTTTTTCCGCAAAGCCTGGTGGTCGCTGCTCACATTGGTTAATTTCTCCTGGGTTTGCTTCAAGGTTGTACTCAGTTCCTGATTCTCCGCCCGGAGTCGTTCAATAGTGGACTCTGCTTGGGAAGAGGACTTTTCCAGGGAGTCGATCTTGTCTTGCAAGTCGTTAATAAGCATCTTTTGGGGAATTTTCTGCATGACGTAACGCTTCAGGACCCATCCGGTTTGGCCGCTTTCCGTGCGCACCCGGTACCAGGATTTGGTTTGGCTCAGGATCTGCATGGGGCTGCCTGAAGGCAGCATCTTGATGATCTTGCGGCTCGTGTCTGGACCGGAACGGAGGGTAATCTCCAGGGAGTCGGTCACATAGACGGTTTGAGCTGTTGCCTGCTGGATGGGAAACACGATGGATGTCAGAAAGAAACAAACAAGAATGATGCGCATAATGTCCTTTGTACACCTGGATTGTGAAAAGTGACCTTGTTGTTCGTCGAGCTGGGTGGGCAGCACAGAGTCCCCCAACCAAGAGGATCTGTCCCAACCGCTTTGCCGAATCTGTTCTCAGTGCAGTGATGATCCTAGCAAGAGCCGGATGGAAACTCAATAGGATCGGTTTGAGTGGTCTGAGTACGTGCACATATATGACTTCCCAGCCGGATACAAATCAGGACTTCACGTCCATGCCCACGGTCCCCGTGGTCATGGGCAGGGGGAGCCCCTGGGCTCGGACAACGGCACTGGCCAATGAACTCAGGCTCCCTTTGGCCGCTTGGGCCGGTGAACAGGCTTTGTATTTGGAGGTTCTCAGGGACGAGATCCGCTTGCAGGGCCGCATCCCCGGGGAGTCGGCCAAAAATGTCCGACCGGTGCGCAGTGATCTCGGTACGCTGCATGCTTCCCCCTCTCAGAGCAATCGTCGGTGGGTTCCTTTGTACAGGGCCGTATTGGGCCGCAAAAAGGCGGACCAAAGGCTTATCTTGGATGTTACCGGGGGAACAGGGCGAGATGCCTGGTTGTTGGCTGCTTTCGGGTGTTTTCTAGTTGTTGTGGAGCGCGAGGCGGTGGTTTTTGCCTTGCTCCGGGACGGCGTGGCCAGGGCGGGGGTCGAGGAGCAGTCTATTGCCCGGAGGATGCGTCTTATTTACGCACAGGCCGAAGAGGTCTTGTCCGGGATGAAGGAACAGCCCCAGATGACTGCTTGCGGAGGGCCACCCCTGCCTCGTCCCCATGTGGTATACATGGACCCTTTTTTTTCTTCCCAGCGCAAGCAGAAGGTGGCCTCCAGGCGAACAATGCAGGTACTGCGCTATGTGGCAAAGGAACAAAGCCCTGACCAGGGCCTGGAGATTTTGGATCTCGCTTTGCATGTGGCCCGGGAACGGGTCGTGGTCAAAAGACCGCGGAAGAGCGCACCCTTGCAGTCAAGACAGGGTCGGATGACCCACAGTATCCAGGGCCGGGGGTGCAGGTTCGATGTCTACCAGAGATGAGACACGAAATTTCTGGAGATTGCTTTGTCGAAGACTCCTCGCAATGACGGGTTATGACCGAGCAATCGGCGGAACCCACACAATGGATACTCCCTGCTTGATCTGCAAAGGGGTTGGACATTCAGTTGAAGGAATTTGAAGATGGAAAAGCAAGACCACGGTTGGACCCGGGAGCAAAGCCCAACATCAAGGCTTATCCAGGCTGGACGCGAAGCCTGGCTGAAGGGGTTGATTCACGGAGTCAGCGGGAATATGAGCATTTGCCAAAACGGACTCATGTATATAACCAGATCCGGGACGTGCAAAGGCCGTTTGCAGGCCGCGGATGTGATCCGCATGGACGTGGACAGCGGTGCCCCCCTGGATCCGGGTCGAGTTTCCTCTGAGGTTGGAATGCATAGGGCTGTGTATGTGCATTTATCCCCGGCCAGAGCCATTGTTCATGTGCATCCTACCTATGTTCTGGCCCTGGAGCAGTCCGGCGTTGAGCCTTTGTCTTCTGATATTGACCTGTACGAGGCGGCCCAGATCCGCTCTCAACTTGCCGCGGTGCCTGCCTTGCTCCCGGGAAGCAGTGAGCTGGCCCGGGCTGTAGCTGAAGCTGCGGGAAAGTGCCCGGCAGTATATATGACCAAACACGGATTGACCTGCTGGGGGGAAAGCCTGGAGGCGGCCTTGAATCTGGCCGAGGATGTGGAGGGCTTGGCCAAGGTGCAGTTTCTGTCCGGCATCCACGGGAGGAAAGAATGAGTGCCCAAGGAGACCAGGTATGGCCGGATATGTGTGTATCTGCAGACAAGGCCCTGCAGCGGATAGAAGCCGGGATGAGCATCTTTGTGGGCACCGGCCCGGCCGAGCCCAGGACGTTGTTGCAGGCATTGATGCACAAAAAAAGTGGAAAGCTGCAGGATCTGGAGCTTATTCAGCTGGTCAGCTTCGGGGATGCCATCTCTCTGGAGACTATTCGGAGCCAAAAGTTCAGACTGAAAACCTTTTTCTCCGGGTGGGTGGCCAGTGAGGCCATAACCCAGGGGCACGTGGATCTCATACCCAGCCGTTTTTCCAAAATCCCGCAGCTCATACACAGCAAACGGCTGCCCATCGACGCCGCCTTTGTCCAGCTCTCCCCCCCGGACGAGTCCGGGTATTGCAGCTTGGGCCTGGCTGTAGATGTGGCCAGGGAGGCCATGCACCAGGCCCAGGTGGTCATTGCGGAAATAAATCCCAGGTTGCCCTGCACTTTTGGGGACACCTTTATCCATCTCTCCGAGCTCGATGTTTTGGTCCACTCCCAGACCGAGCCCTTTCTCTTTTCCAGGTGGCCGGTGGATGCAGTTCACGACCGGGTCGCTGAAAATGTGGCCTCCATCATTGAAGACGGCAGTTGCCTGGCTTTTTCCATCGGACCTGTATACGAGGCATTGAGCAGGCACTTACAGTCGAAGCGCCGCTTGGGGATTCATACCCCCTTTTTCAGTGACCCGCTTATGGATTTAGTTCGCAGCGGCGCGGTTGATAATCGGAATAAGCGGGTGTTCACCGGCAAATCGGTGACCTCTTTTGCCCTGGGCACGGCTGAACTCTTGACCTGGCTGCATCGAAATCCCTTTGTGGACTTCCAGCCCATGGGCAAGGTGTTTGATCCCGTGTATATCGGGCGTAACCCCAGGTGCGTAGCCATCCTGCCGGCCCGGAAAGTCGACCTCTCCGGCCGGATAGCCCTGCACAGCGGGAGGGGAAATGTCACTGCAGGGCCCGGGGAGGCCACCGATTTTGTCAACGGAGCAGAGCTTTCGGCCAAGGGGATGACCATCATAGCCCTGACCAGCCAAAACCTGGATGCAGAGTCCAATTTGAAGCTCTCTGTGGAACAGTATTCCAACCTGTTCAGCCTGCGCGAGGCTGTGGATGCAGTGGTCACCGAATACGGGGTGGCCTGGCTGCGGGGGCGCTCGGTTCGGGAGCGGGCCATGGGGCTGATCGACATAGCCCATCCCGAGCACAGAACGGCCCTGGTGGAGGCGGCCAAGGAGGCCAGAATCCTGTATGCGGATCAACTCTACCTGGAATCCGCAGGCAAGCTGTATCCGGAAGATATCGTCACCCAGCATGTATTTAAAGACAACACCCTGATCCGGTTTCGACCCATCAAGCCTTCAGATGAAGACGAGATGCGCCGCCTTTTTTACCGCTTTTCCGATCAGGCCGTGTACTATCGCTACTTCACTCCGATCAAGGCCATGCCCCACAGCCGGATGCAGGAATACGTGAACATCGACTATCAAAATACCATGTCCGTGGTCGGATTGGTTGGACCGGCGGGAGAAGGCCAAATCGTGGCTGAAGGCCGCTATGCCAAGCATTCGAAAAGCTCATGGGCTGATTTGGCTTTCTTGGTGGACGAGGAGTATCAAGGATTGGGGGTAGCCACCTATCTGTTCCAACTCCTGATGCGGGTGGCCAAAGACCGCTGTCTGGTGGGCTTTACAGCGGATGTCTTAGTGGAAAACAGGGCTATGCTTCGGGTCTTTGAAAAAGGCAGCTCCAAGGCCGAGGTGCATATGGAGGGAGGGGTGTATACTGTGCATATACCCTTTGAGGACAATGCGGTATGTTCTCTGGAAGAACTGGATGGATGAGGTTTCAGCCTTGCCGTCGGCAAGCCTGAAACGTTTTTTGCCCCAAAGCAGGCAAAAAAAAATTGACGGATTGATGGGGACAAGGGCGGCCTGCTTGCCGGCCGGGCCGCCCCTTATGTGGCGTTTCTCATGCTTAAGCAATCTGGCCCTGAACGGCCAGGGACGGAGTTGACACAAGGGAGAGATCAACGTTGGTTTGCTATCCCTTGCGGATAGGCTCAATGACCACGGTGACTCGTCGGTTGGCTGCCGCATTGGAGGAAACGGGCTGGGATTCGCCGTAACCTGCTGTGGTTATACGCCAATCCTCAACTCCCTGTTGCATGAGGGCGTTTTTAACTGCCTGCGCCCTGCGCTCGGAGAGGCGTTGATTGTATTCTTCTGGACCGGACGCGTCCGTGTGGCCTTCCACCCGGATATTGGTTTGCGGGTATTGGTTCAGGACATCAGCCACCCGCGAGATCTCGGTCTGTCCGCCGGGCTTGATAGTGGCGGAGTCAAAGTCGAAGAGCACTTCGGAATCAAAGGTGGCCCGCAAGACGTTCCGGTCCCGCTGGACGCTGGTGGATTCAGACTGGGCCACCGCTTGGCGCAGGGCTTTTTCCTGCTGGTCCATGTATCTGCCGATCTGATTGCCGGCCAAGCCGCCCACAGCAGCACCTATCCCGGCTCCGATAAGGGTTCCTTCCGTGTCTCCTCCGATGACCTGACCCAAGATGGCCCCTAGCCCGGCCCCGGAGGCCGCACCCACAGCAGTACCCTGCTGTTGTTTGTTCTGCGTAGCGCAGCCGGTGATCCCGGCCGCAGCCAGGCATACGCACAAGCACACAACTGTCAACTGTCGTCGCATACAAGAATTCCTCCTGTTTTATGTACAAATGAGAAACGTGATTTTTTGAATCCGAGACGGTTTTCTTTGGATTCTTCTCATGCCTGCGCCATTCTACAGAGAGCACAGATCAAAGTCTAGTGGTGGTCGATGGTTTGGGGAAGGAAGGGGTTGAAGTAGCCATGGCCCACATGGGGGAAGTCTTTCTTTATCCGCCGCAAGAGGTTGCTAAGGCCCATGGCCGGTGAATCGACAGGGAGGGACAGGCTCAGATAGAGTTCGGGATCCAGATTCAGGTTGCGCCACTGAATGAAGTCAATCCCGGTACGGTGAATGAGTTCGGATAAAGCGTGCCACTCACTTTCCGTATCGCTGATTCCAGGAAAAAATAAAAGATTCAAAGAGACAAAAAGAGAGTGTTCCTTGGCTGCAAGCATGCTGTCAAAAACGTCGGCAAAGGAGTAGGAAAGGGGACGGTGATAGACGGTATAGGTTTCTTCCCGGGCACTGTTCAAGCTCACCCGCATGGAACTCAGCCCAGCTTGGGCCAACACCGGGATGCTTGCCGGCCGGCTGGCGTTGGTGTTGATGTTGACGGTTCCTTGGCCCCCATGATTCCTGAAGGACGACACTGCGTCTCGGAGGAGTTCGGTTTCGGTCAATGGTTCGCCTTCGCATCCCTGGCCGAAGGAAAATATGGGACGCTTTTCCTGCCCTGCGTGGTGGTGCATGATCTCCGTGATCTCTGCGAGGCTGGGACGGAAGCTGATACGTTCCTGTGTGGCTGGAAAACCACTGTTCTCTTCCTGCTTGGAGATGCAGCCCACACAGGCTGCGTTGCAGGCCTGTGCAGTGGGGAGAGGGGCCTCGTAGCGGCCAAGGGCCAGGTTTTTGGCCGCAGGACAGCCGTAGGTGAGGGCGCAATGGGACAGATGTTGGAGCAGGCGGTTTTGAGGATAATTGTGCAGGAGACGGTGAGCCCCGCTGTGAATACGCTTTGATGAAATGGTGGAAAAATCCTGTCTGGGATCCGTATCCACCTGCTGAGCGCAGAGATAAAACTGCCCCTTGGCAAAGCCCACGGCCCCATACGCGAACAGGGGCAGGGGGCAGGGCGTGTCTCCTGTGGCATAGGCGGCTAAAGCCGTGACCGTGTATCCCGGACAGACAAAGGCGGCCACAGGCATGCCTTCTGTTTCCACCACCGTTCCCCTTTCCTGATCAAACCCCAAAGCACGTCGGTCGGGCAGGAGAAAGAGGTCGCTGCCAGAAGGCAGGGGGATGCACTCGTCGGGCCGTGGAGGCAGAATCTCATGTCCTTTGCGGCAGAGCATGCGCAAAGAAGGGTGATCGTATATCTGGCCTTGGGGGTCAGCATAGACCAAACTGGGAAGGGTAGGCTTGGATTTGGCCATACAAACAAAGGCAGAGCCGACCGAAACGGCCCTGCCCCGGGTAGTCGGCCTGCACCTTCATAGGCTGCAGGCTCTTTGTTTTCAATATATCGGAAGAAAGATCCAGATTTCCGAGACCCAAAATATAGCCTTTGGGCCACAAAGCAGTTTTGCGGTGCCTTAGCGCTTGGAGTACTGGTACTTCTTTCTGGCTCCGGGCTGGCCGTATTTTTTGCGCTCTTTGACTCGGGCATCCCTGGTCAGAAGCCCTTTGGGCTTTAAGGTCTTGCGCAGATCCTGGTCGTAATCTTCCAGGGCCCGACTTATGCCGTGGCGTACGGCCTGGGCCTGACCGGATATGCCTCCACCGATGACATTGACTCGAATGTCGAATTTGTCCGGCAGGTTGACCAGCTTCAGGGGCTGGTTGATGATCATGCGCAGGGTCTCCCGGGGAAAATAATCCTCAACAGGACGGCCGTTTATTTCAATTTTTCCGCTGCCTGGATAGAGCCTGGTGCGGGCGATAGCGTTTTTGCGTTTTCCGGTTCCGTAAAAAAAGTCTTGACTCATGGGCTGACTCCGAGTTCCTCTTTAGGAGAGTTCGAGGGCGGTTGGCTGTTGGGCCTTATGGGGATGCTCCTGACCGGCGTAGACTTTCAATTTTTTGAGTTGGGCCCGGCCCAATCGGGTCTTGGGCAGCATGCCACGCACTGCCTTATGGATCGCCTCTTCCGGCTTCTTTTTCAAGAGATCCTTCAAGGAGGTCTCTTTGAGTCCTCCGGGATATCCGGAGTGGCGATAGTACTTCTTGTCGTCCAGCTTGGTTCCGGTAACCCGGATTTTGTCTGCATTGATGACCACAACAAAGGCTCCGTTGTCCACATGGGGGGTAAAATCCGGACGATCTTTGCCCCGAAGCTTGGTGGCGATGACTGAGGACAATCGGCCGAGGACCTGATTCGCAGCATCGACCACGATCCATTCCCGGTTTACATCTTCTTTGCGTACACTATATGTCTTGAAGGTGTTCATGCACAGCTCCCTCGCGAAATTTGGAAAAAGAGAAAACTACCTTTAAGGTCTTTGCTTGTCAAGAGAGGGGTCGGGCCTTGGCCGTGACTCCCGGCAGGCGAAGCAATGAACCCTAAAATTTTGATCCTGTCAAGCCCATTGCCGAACGCGGTCAGGCCGGAACTTGAAGCCTCCGTCGCAGCACGACAAATGCCGGTGCTGGAAGGTGCTGGGCTTGTCAGCAGGAGAAGCGCTTATGATTCGCAAGAGCCTCATGCAATTGATCTTTTCCGGCTCGTTTATGAAGCGATGGAACGACAAGCTGCGCCCGGTTGAGCTGTGGGAAGTGGACAAACAGGCCCATAAGATGATGACCGCCTGGGCCTTGTACCAGGAGAACGCAGACCGGTGTGCAACCTTCCAGGAGCGCCTGGCTCTCGGTCGGGAGATCATAGAAGGAGGTATCTTCGAGTACCTTTACCGCCTGGTGATAACGGATATCAAGCCCCCGGTCTTTTACCGGATCAAGTCCAACCCAGAGCATTACCGGCAATTGACGGATTGGGTTCTGGAGCAGCTCCAACCCAGGGTGCAGTCTTTGGGTCCAGAATTTTGGTCCCGCTTGCGGCACTATTTCACTATCCCTGAGCCAACGGGGTTGGCCAGGGAAATTCTGGCGGCCGCCCATTTGTACGCCAGTCAGTGGGAGTTTCAGCTCATCCAGAGCATAAACACCTGGGATGAGGAGCTGGCGGACATCGAAGCCACCTTTGAGCAGGGGTTGGCCGAGTATAAGCATTTGCAGGGCGTATCTCAGCTCCTGGACGAAAAACACAACGCCTTGGGCCGTTTTTTACGTCAGTGCGGGCAGCTTCGTTTCCAGAAACGCTGGTCCCAGACCCCGCGCATCCCTGAGACATCAGTTTTGGGACATATGTTCATCGTGGCCTGCTATGCCTACTTCTTCAGCCTGGCCAATAAGGCCTGTCCGCTTATGGGGCACAACAACTTCTTTGCCGGACTCTTCCATGATCTGCCCGAGCTTTTAACCCGAGACATCATCTCTCCGGTCAAGCGTTCGGTAGCCAAGATCGGGGATCTGATCCGGGAATACGAGGAGCATGAGGTGCAACAGCGGGTGCTGGGCCTCTTGGAGCAGGGAGGATATGGGCATATAGCCAGGCGATTGCATTATTTCCTGGGCATGGAGTTCGGGTCCGAGTTTTTGTCAACCGTGGTTGTTGAGCACGGGGCCAAATGCATCCAGCGCGAGGAGTTGATGAACGAGTATAACCAGGACCGCTTCGATCCCAAGGATGGGGAACTCCTCAAGGTCTGTGACAGCTTGGCCGCTTTTATTGAGGCCTATACAGCCATGCGCAACGGAATCACTACCGATCAGCTCAGTCAGGCTGTATGGCGTATCCGCCGGGACTACAATCAGACCGATTTGGGAAACGGCTTGCATATCGGTAGCTTATTGGCAGATTTCGACTGATCTTGCCCACTTTTTCTCCCTCAAGCCCAAAATTGTCCTTGACTTCCCCTTGTTGACTTGAAATAGTGTGGGAATCAGTGGAAACTTGTGGGAGGCGTCGACGTGGAGTTTTGGGGACATTCCTTTCGTACTATGGACAGCAAAGGTCGACTCATGCTCCCACCCGACTTTCGCGATTTGCTCCTGAACTGTGAGGTTTCGGGACAGGTTATGCTCACCCGGTTCGACAAATGCGTCTACGGATACGACCTGGTGGAGTGGAAGCAGATTGTGGGCAGTTTTGAGCATCTCAATCTGGCCCGACCGGATATGCGCAGATTTCAGCGTTTTTTTCTGGGTGGGGCTATGCAGGTGGCCTTGGATAATCAGGGCCGGATTCTGGTTCCTCCCCATCTGCGCAAGTACGCCGCCCTGGATAAAGAAGTTGTCCTGGCCGGCAGTGGGCGACGTTTTGAGATATGGAATCTCCAGCGCTATGAACAGGAGATGGAAGACTTTGATCAGGGTGCGGACCAGATAATGAATGAGCTGACCCAGAGCGGCTATGAAGTCAGACTGTAAGGAGGACGCCTGCGGTCATTTTCCGGTCATGGCCGATCGGGCTGTGGCCTGGGTAAGCCCCCGTCCGGAAGGACTATATATCGATGCCACCGTAGGGTTGGGCGGACACACACTGGCCTTGCTCACAGCCGGGGCGGGGCGGATTCTGGCCCTGGACAGGGATGTCTCGGCCCTGGATCAGGCTCGAAAACGGCTTGAACAATCCGGATATCTGTCCCGGGTGGATTTTGTCCAGGCCCAGTACAGGGAACTGGCCGAAATCATGGCTGCTCAAGGCTGGGACAAAGCGCAGGGGCTCATCCTGGATGCCGGAGTCTCTTCTTTGCAGCTGGAAGATGCCCGGCGAGGATTCAGTTTTGTGCACGATGGGCCCTTGGATATGCGCATGGATGTCCACCAGGAAAAGGATGCGGCCCTGGTCGTTCATAGATATTCAGAGCGGGAGCTTCGGCGTATAATTTGGGAGTACGGGCAGGAGCCCATGGCCGGACGTATTGCCCGCCGTATTGTGCAGGAACGTCAAAAAGCTCGGATTTTGACCACAGGGCATCTGGCGGAGGTGGTCAGCAAGGCCTATCCCCACAAAAGGCGGGTGCGGTCCAGAAATCATCCAGCCACCAAGACTTTTCAGGCGGTGCGTATTGCCGTGAATGATGAACTGGAAGGCCTGCAGGCCTTGGTGCGAGCCCTTCCCGACCTGCTGACTCCGGGATCCAGGGCGGTGATCATCACCTTTCATTCCCTGGAGGATAGGATTGTCAAGCACACTTTCCGAGCTCAGTCCCAAGGGTGTACATGTCCCCTGGAGCAGCAGGTGTGCACATGCGTCCCCACTCCTCGGATAAAGGTCTTGACCCCAAAGCCGGAGCTTCCCGACACGCAGGAGCTGACGGTCAACAGCCGCAGCCGCAGCGCCAAGATGCGGGTGGCTGAGGTTTTATGATTGTATGCTCTCCATCAAAACCAGGTCCAAGGAGGAGACAATGGTCCATACAAAGATCGCGGCCTGTTTCGGTCTTGGAGTATCCGTCTTGGCTTTTGGGCTCTGCCTGGTGTGGATTAACCTGGAGCTTGTGGAGGTGTCCTACAGCATCAAAGAAGTGCATGACCTCCTGGAAAGCCAGGAAGAGCTCAAGGCCAAGCTGGAGGTGGAACACATGAACCTGCTTTCTTCCTACCAATTGCGGGAGAAAGCGGTTCAAATGGACTTACATCCTCCCCAGACGGGCCAAGTTCGAGTCCTGGGTTCAGGGTCCAGCCCTCCCTAGGATCGGGCGTGAACAGGTTTTGAACAGGTGCCTTTGATTGAGGACAACAACCTCATTTTAATGTTGATTACTCATATAGCCCGTCATTGCGAGGCCTGCCCTGAGCCCAGCAGGAAAACTGAGACCACAGGGTGAGCAGTGAGGGGAGAATACATCTTGAGAGAGGGGCTGTGCTCGGATCGAGGAAAAAGAAGAAGAATGCCCCTGCTCGGGACTGGTCCAAGGCCAGGATCATCATCTTGGGCGCTTTGTTGGCCATAGCTTGGAGCGGACTGTGGGCCCGCGGATTCTATATCCAGGTCCTGCGCGGACCGGCCTTGGCTGTGCAGGCCAGTTCCCAGCACTGGGGCCACGAATCGGTCTACGGCCAACGCGGGGAGATCTTTGACCGCAACAAAGAGCTGCTGGCCAAAAGTGTCCGGGTGAAATCAGTTTTCGCCCGGCCGAACAGAGTGGGCAACGCCCGGGAGACAGCTCTGAAATTGCAAAGCATTCTCGGGGGGTCACGCCAGAAGTGGCTCACCCGCCTCCAATCCGGGAGTTCTTTTGTCTGGATAAAGCGGCAGATCTCGGATCAAGCTGCGGCCAAGCTGGAGACTTCCGGCCTGCAGGGAGTGTTTTTGACCGAAGAGCACCGCCGGTTTTATCCCCATGGCCATCTGGCTGGACAGCTTCTGGGTTTTGTGGGGGTGGACAATCAGGGCTTGGAAGGTTTGGAGCTGTCTTTTGACACCCATTTGAGCGGAGAAAAGCATACATTTGTGGTTCAGCGGGATGCGGCCGGGCACGTGCTTTTTGCACCGGGGCAGTCCCTGGGAGACTGGGCTGGAGAGAATCTGCAGCTTACGCTGGACTCTCAGCTCCAGTATGCAGCAGAAACAGCTCTCAAACGTTCTGTGCACAAGTACAACGCCCAGTCCGGCACATGCTTGGTGGTGGAAGTAGCCAGCGGGGAGATCCTGGCTTGGGCCCAGGCCCCGAAGTTCAATCCCAATGCCTATCAAATGTCCAGTTCGGTCCAGTGGAGGAATCGACTGGCCGTAGACGAGTTTGAACCCGGGTCCACATTGAAGCCTTTTGTAGTAGCCGCGGCCCTAGAGCACAATGTGGTAAAGAGCCAGTCCATCTTTTTCTGTGAAAACGGCAAATGGCGTTATCAAGGACGGACAGTCAAGGATACCCATGAATACGCCTGGCTTCCTGTATCCAGGATCATTCGGTATTCCAGCAATATTGGGGCAGGAAAAATTGGGTTGGAGTTGGGCGAAAAACGGTATCATGCCTTGTTGGAGGATTTGGGGTTTGGAAGAAAGACGGGGCTTCCCCTGCCGGCGGAGAGCAATGGTATTTTGCGTCCACCCAGGCGATGGAACGATGTGGATCTGGTCTCAGCTAGCTTCGGTCAGGGGGTGGCGGTGACCGGTCTGCAGCTGGCCCAAGCCTATCTGAGTGTGTGCACCAAAGGGGTATGGAGACCTCTGCGTCTGGTCAAGTCTCCAAAGCGTCAAAGGCCGCCGCAGCGTCGGGTCTTCTCCCAAGATACCGCTGAAAAGGTTTTAGGGATGCTCCATGACGTGGTCCAAGAAGACGGTACGGGAACCCAGGCCAGGATCCAGGGCGTCCGGGTCGGAGGAAAGACCGGTACCGCCCAAAAGGCCAGCTTGAAAGGGGGCTACGGAAAAGATTATGTGGCTTCTTTTGTGGGTGTTTTTCCTGCTCTGCAGCCCAAATATCTGGTTGTGGCGGTGATAGATGGACCAAATCCCCAGCATTATGGAGGAGTTGTCGCTGCACCCGTGGTTCGGGCAGTGGGTACCGAGCTTTTGGCCTGGTCCGATATGCAAAGGACTGTCGGCAGCCAGCTCCGGGCCGGGGGGGAGGCAAAATCCCCAGGAGGGCAGGTCCGGATACCGGTGAAGGATTCAGCCCAGCCCATCAAGGCCCGGGCGAGTGGAGGAGTTCCGGATGTGCGTGGGCTTTCCTTGCGCAAGGCTCTGGAAGTGCTGGCCTCGCAGGGAATTATGCCCCAGCTCAAAGGCGAGGGGATGGTGGTCAGCCGTCAAAAGCCGGCAGCAGACAGCGATGCCCAAGGCCTTGCCGAACAGGAATGGACTTTGTGGCTCAACGATACACGCACCCAGGAGGAAGCGTCCTGACATGGGCTGGGATCGGGAAGGAATTCAGCAGCAGCCGCCTCAATGGAAGGAGCTGCTTGGGTATGTAGAGCGGGGAGCCAACCTGCACACCCATTCTGGATGCGTGCGCCCCGGAGATGTTTTTGTGGCCTTGCCCGGAAGCAAGACCGATGGGACGCAGTATATCCCCCAGGCCTTAGCCAACGGGGCTGCTTGGATCGTCCATCCGGGGCATGTCCAGCCAGAATCGGGGTCCACTGAGGCCCGGTTTGTGGCCTGTGCGGATATGGGGACGGCCTTGGGGACCTTAGCTGCAGCCAGATACCAGACCGACCGAAAGCGCCCCCTGCTGATCGGTATTACCGGAACCAACGGCAAGACCACGGTCAGCTACCTGGTGGAGCATCTGTGGCGTTTTCGAGGAAAGGAATGCGGGATTATAGGGACCATCTGCTACCGATGGAAGGGACAGGAAAAGACGGCGGATCTGACCACGCCCGGGTGCCTGGATCTACACGCCATGGTGGCCCGGATGAGCCAAGACGGTGTGGATGCCGTGTGCATGGAGGTGTCCTCCCATGCCTTGGATCAACAGCGCACTTCGGGGCTCACCTTTGACCTGACCGTGTTCACCAATTTGACCCAGGACCATTTGGACTATCACCAGGATATGGAGGCCTATTTTCAGGTTAAGTCCAGACTGTTTACGGACTCCAATTGTCCATCCATTGTCAATTTCGATGACCCCTATGGGCGCAGGCTGGCCGGTCTGGCCCGACCCGGTCGCGGCTATTCTTTGACCGGAACCGAGATCGGCGGGTGGCCGTGTTTGCACGGCCGGATTGAGCAGATGCATCGCACCGGGCAGGTTGTATCCATGCAGGACACCAGTAAAGAATCCTGGACTTTGCGGTCCGGGCTTGTGGGCAGGCACAATGCCTCCAATCTCCTCACCGCTCAAGCAGTGGGCCTGGAACTGGGGTGTGATCCCGAGGAATTGACCGCCTTAGAGACATTTTCCGGGCCGCCCGGCCGGTTACAGCGGATTGAAAATCGACTCGGACTGCACGTTTTTGTGGACTACGCCCATACCCCGGATGCTTTGGACAATGTCCTGTCCTCTCTGGGGGAGCTTGATTTTGAGCGCCTGTTTGTTGTCTTTGGCTGCGGAGGGGACCGAGATCCTGGCAAGCGGCCTCTCATGGGACAGGCGGTGGCCAAACATGCTGACGTGGCTGTCTTGACCTCAGACAATCCCCGCCATGAAGATCCGGAACAGATCATGCAGCAAGTGCTGCCCGGTTTGGCGGATTGCCCCAGGGTCATCTGCAATCCGGATCGACGTCAGGCCATTTGTACCGCCCTTGAGTTGCTGGGACCCAAGGATGCCTTGCTCATAGCGGGCAAAGGGCATGAATGCACTCAACAGATCAAGGACAAAAAATTGCCCTTTAGCGACGAACAGGTGGTTTTGGAAACTTTGAACCCAAGAGATACGCGGTATGAAGCTCAGTTTGGCCCATATCGGCCAGGCCATGCAGGCGGTGGGGGACTATGAGAACTCCCAGGATCTGGTAGCCTCCGGGATACAGACGGACAGCCGCTTGGTGCAGCCCGGAGACCTCTTTGTCTGCATATCGGGGCAGCGTCTCGATGGACACAGCTTTGCTCGGGAGGCTGTGCACAAGGGGGCCCTGGCCGTGGTGGTGGAGCGTCCACTGCTGGACTTGAGCTCCGAGGTGCCCATGTTTTTGGTGCACGACTCCATTCAGGCTTTGACCGACTTGGCCGCATATTGGAGGAGGCACTTTCAGGGGCGGGTCATTGGCGTGACCGGCACAGCCGGAAAGACTTCGGTCAAGGAAATGGTGGCCGCCATTTTACAGCAGCGGGGTGCGGTGGGCAAAAACTATAAGAACTTCAATAATCAGTTGGGATTATCTTTGTCCATACTGGCTATGAACGGGCGTGAGGACTATTGGGTCCTGGAAGCCGGAGTGAGTGAGAAAAAAGAGATGGAGGTCCTGGCCGAGGTGCTGACTCCGGATGTGGCCGTGGTGGTCAATGTGGGGCCGGCCCATCTGCAGGGATTGGACTCAGTTGCCGGTGTGGCCAGGGAGAAGGCCAAGCTGGTCCAGGCTGTTCCTGTCGGGGGAGCGGCGGTGTTCAGTCTGGATTATCCGGAGCTGACCCAGGTAATCTTTGGCCGGGAGGATATATCCTGCTGCTCATTCTCGCTTCATCCCGAAGGGAAGGCAGATCTTTGCCTTGATCATGAGGACAAAGATGCGGCCGGAGATTATCGATTGGCGATCAAAGGTCACAAGGCCAGGATTGAGCTTTCTCTGCCGGGGGCGAGGTCCTGGATCAAGGAGAATGTTTTGGCGGCCGTGAGCGTTTCCCGGTACCTGGGTGTTTCGGCATCGGAGATCCAGGATGGGCTGAACCAGGTCAAACTGCCTGAGCATCGAGGACAGATTCTCACTTGCGGGGAGCTGACTATCTTAGACGATTGCTACAACGCCAACCCCTTGTCCATGCGCTGGGCATTGGATTGGGCCCGGGAAAAGGCCGGATCCCGAGATTTGGTTTTGATCCTGGGGGAAATGAAAGAGCTCGGGGACCAGGCTGAAGCCAGGCATCGGGATCTGGGAGTCTGGGCCGCAGAGACAGGGGCCGGGCAGGTTGTGTATTTTGGTGGCCATGAGCAGGCGTTTGGCCAAGGCTTTGAGCAAGCTGGGGGGGGAGCCTTGCACCTGGTCCAAAACGAAGATCAGTTCGCGCGACTGTGGCCGCAGCTGAACGTGCATTCGGCGGTGATACTGGTCAAGGGATCCCGCGGGTGCGCCTTGGAGCGGTTTGTACAGCTTATACAGCAGGAATATAGGGCATGATCTACCATCTTCTTTTTCCCCTCAGTGAATATTTCGGCCTGTTCAATGTCTTTCGCTACATCACTTTTCGGTCCATATATGCCCTGCTCACTGCACTGATACTGACAATTATCGTCGGCCCACGCTTCATTGCCTGGTTGAAAAGCCTTAAGTGTGGACAATACATTCAGGAGGACGGCCCCCAGAATCACCAGGTCAAAGCCGGCACTCCGACCATGGGAGGCTTGCTCATTGCATTTTCCCTGTTAAGCAGTGTCCTGTTGTGGGGAAATCTGACCAATGTGTATCTGTGGTTGACTATTTTTGTCTTTGTCGGGTTTGGGTGCATAGGGTTCTGGGACGACTATTTGAAGGTTGTGGGCAAGCACAACAAAGGGATCAGAGCATCGCAGAAATTTGCGGCCCAGTTTGCCGTAGCCGGAATCACCATTGCTGTCCTCATTGTGCTTCCGGGGTACTCCAGCACCTTGTACGTCCCTTTTCTGAAGTGGCTGCAACCCAACTTGGGCTGGTTTTATCTGCCCTTTGCCCTGGCGGTCATTATCGGATCCTCCAACGCAGTCAATCTCACGGACGGGCTGGACGGTCTGGCTATCGGACCAACCATAGTTGTCAGCGGGTGTCTGGTTATTTTCGTCTATGTGGCCGGACACGTTCAGCTGGCAGACTACCTGCAGGTGGCCTATGTGCCCGGGGTGGGTGAGGTTACTGTGTTTTGCGGGGCCCTGGTCGGAGCCGGGCTGGGTTTTTTGTGGTTCAACGCCTATCCGGCCCAGGTGTTCATGGGGGATGTGGGCAGCTTGAGCCTGGGAGCTTCTATAGGGGTCATAGCTATTTTGTGTAAGCAGGAGTTGGTGCTCCTTCTCATCGGAGGGCTTTTTGTCATCGAAACCCTGTCCGTGATAGTGCAGGTAGGATATTTCAAGATGACCGGAGGCAAACGGTTTTTCCGTATGGCCCCTTTGCATCACCATTTTGAGCTCTCCGGCATGCCGGAATCCAAGATTATCGTCCGCTTTTGGATATTGTCCATTTTGCTGGCCATGGTGGCTTTGAGTACGCTCAAGCTCAGATGATTATTGGATATGTGTGCAGGCCGGAAATTGAGGGATTAAAGAGATGCCGGGATGCCGGGATTGAGGGACTTGACGAATCAGGAAATTGAGGGATTGAGGGATTGAGGAATTGAGGAATTGAGGGATTGAGGGATTGAGGGATTGAGGAATTGTGCATGTGAGGCCGATGCCCCTGGCCAAGGGCAGATACGAGATCTCAGGAGCCGCAGGGTGACAGTGGTCGGAGCCGGTAGATCCGGACGAGCCGCTGCAGTCCTGGCCGCCCGGGAGGAAGGGGTTGTGCGTCTGGTGGATGCCGACCCCCGGACTGTGTCTGACGACCAATGCGTGCAGATGAAGGCCCAGGGGATAGAAATCAGAACCGGAGCCCATAGGGCGGAGGATTTTGCCGATACCGATGTGGTCATCCTCAGCCCCGGCATCCCGATGCACAAGATTGCCCCTTTTCTGCCCCGGCCGGAGTCGACTCCGGTCATATCCGAACTGGAACTGGCCTTGGGCCGGGTCCAGGAGCCGATTATTGCCTTGACTGGAACCAACGGCAAGACGACCACAGTGAGCCTTATGGCCCATATTTTCAGGAGCTCCGGCTATGCATGTTTTGAGGGGGGAAATATCGGGACCCCCCTCTCGGAGTATGTGCTCTCGGGGCAGAAGAAAGACGTTCTGGTTTTGGAAGTAAGCAGCTTTCAACTCCAGCACACGTATTCTTTACGGCCCAGGGTGGCAGTATGGCTGAATTTTTCTGACAATCATCTCGATCATCACCGCAATGTATGGGAGTACTGGCAGGCCAAGTGTTCTTTGTTTGGCAACCAGAACCCAGAGGACACTGCCTTGATCCATGCCAGCTTGTGGCCCAAGGTCCGGAATGCAGGCCTCACCAAGGCTCAGATCACGGTCTTTGATCAGGAGCATGGATTTATCGTCCCGCAGCTGCCGGGTGATCACAACCAATCGAACATGGAGGCGGCCTATTTGGCCTGCGCACCCTGGGGAATCTCGGCACAGGCAGCTCAGGAGGCCATGGCCAGCTACGTCCCGCATCCGCATCGTTTGCAGCCGGTGAAAGAGATGCAGGGGGTTTTGTATGTCAATGATTCCAAGGCCACCACTGTGCATGCCATGCAGGCCGCCTTGCAAAGTTTTGACCGGCCCATCCATCTCTTGGCCGGGGGGCGCTACAAAGGGGGCGATTTGCAGTCTGTTGCAGACCTTCTCAGGCAGCGCGTGCGCAGCGTGACCCTGTTTGGGGAAAGCAGAGAGATTTTTGAACAGGCCTGGGGAGATGTCGTATCCATGGTCTGGAAGCCCAGCCTGGAAAAAGCCGTGTTCTATGCAGCCGGGCTGGCTGAATCTGGAGAGGTGGTCCTTTTGTCCCCGGCCACATCCAGCTTTGATCTGTTTGCCAATTACGCAGATCGGGGAGAGTCATTTGTTCGGGCCGTGCAGGAACTGGAGAGTGGGAATTGAGGTAGGATGAAGGGGAGCAAGACAGGATTGGGACGTCCAGAGAATCTGGAGAGATCAACATCTCCTACCTGATAACGTGCGGGAAAACAGACAGGAACCATGAGTGTGGCTGAGGGAGAAGACAATATTCGGGATACGCCCGATTGGTGGCTGGTGGGATCGGCACTGACCCTTATGGGCCTGGGGCTGGTCATGGTCTTGAGCGCAAGCGGGGTCATGGCCGAGCGCCTGTTTGCAGACAGCGACCACTTCTTTTTTCGCCAGTCGATATTTGTCTGCCTGGGGCTGATCGTGATGTGGGGTGCGGCCAAAATCCCCATGCGCTTTGTATATAGATTGGTCTATGCCTGGCTTCTGGCAATCTTTATCTTGCTGGGCTTGACCTTGACCTCTGCTGGTGTTCAAGCCGGAGGAGCCAGCAGATGGCTGGATCTGGGAAGCTTCTCCTTGCAGCCTCTGGAGCCGGCCAAGGTGGCTCTTGTTCTGTATTTAGGCTACTTCCTCAGCCACAAGCAGGACAAGATGAAGACGTTTAGCGTGGGCTTTGTGCCTCCGGTCATCATCACCGGACTGATCGCCGGGATGCTCCTTATGCAGCCGGATTTTGGGGGTGCGGTGTTTATGGCCGTCCTTTTCTTGACCATGAGTATGGTGGGAGGAACGCGTCTGGTGTATCTCGTGACCTCTGGGCTTTTTTGCCTGGGCATCGGGGGCTATATGATCGCCACCTCCCCGTATAGGCTCAAGCGCTGGCTTGTCTTTCTGGACCCATTTCAAAACGCGGCCGATGCGGGGTATCAAGTGGTTCAATCTTTGTACGGACTGGCCTTGGGCGGCTTATTCGGCCAGGGTTTGGGTGCAGGCAAGCAAAAGCTCTTTTTTCTGCCGGAAGGGCATACGGATTTCATTGTCTCTGTCTTGGGAGAGGAGCTGGGCTTTGTCGGCCTTTCCATTCTCTTTGTCTGCCTGGGTGTGTATATGTTTCGCGGATTGACTATTGCCCTGAACCAGGAAAATCTGCAGGACCGGTTTACCGCACTGGGACTGTGTTTGGTGGTGGTCCTGGGAGCCCTGCTCAATCTAGCCGTGGTCATGGGTGCTGTGCCCCCCAAGGGACTGCCCATGCCCTTTGTCAGCTACGGGGGGTCAAACTTGATTGTCGCCTGCCTCTGCACTGGATTGTTGGTCAATATCCAGCGCAGAGGGCGGAGGTAGCGTGGAGCGGGTGGTTATCAGCACCGGAGGCACGGGAGGACATATTTTCCCGGCTTTGGCCGTGGCTGAGAGCATCCGGGAGCTGTATCCCCAGGCCGAGCTTTTGTTTCTGGGCAGTGAACAGGGTCCGGAAGGCAGGCTGGCTCAAGAGGCAAACATCCCATTTCTGGGGTTGCCGGCCCGGGGTGTCCTGGGCCGGGGACTGCGTTCTGTGGGGACAGTCTGGTGGCTGGTGCGCAGCTTAGTTCGCTGCTGGCGGATATACGCCGGGTTTCAGCCCCAGATCGTCATTGGTTTCGGCAGCTATGCCTCATTTGTTCCTGTACTTTTGGCGGCCTGGAAGCGCATCCCCACCGCCATTCACGAACAAAACGCCTATCCAGGGGTGACCAACAGAGTGCTTGGCAAAAGGGTGCAGCGGATATTTCTCTCTTTTCCCGATACTCAAGGGTGGTTCCATCCCCAGCGGGTACAGGTGACCGGAAACCCAGTGCGTACCAGCTTGGTCTCTTTGCCCAACAAAGACAAGGTCTACACCCATCAGACCGGCAATCGGGTCCTTGTCCTGGGGGGGAGTCAGGGAGCCCAGGCCATAAACCAGGCCATTGTGCAGGCTCTGCCCCAGTTATGGTCTCGGGGAGTGCACATCCTGCACCAAGCCGGGGAGAAGCATTATGCAGATTTGTACCCTCACTACAAAGCCTATGACGGACAGGAGGTCCAGGTGGTACCGTTTATTCAAGATATGGCCGAAGCCTACGCCTGGTCGGATCTGGTGGTCAGCCGGGCCGGAGCGTCCACGGTGGCGGAGCTGACAGTGGTAGGTCGTCCCAGTGTCCTCATCCCCTTTCCTTATGCTGTGCACCAGCATCAACTGTACAACGCCAAGTTGCTGGAGAAGGCTGGAGCGGCCCTGGTTGTGGAACAGAGCTATCTCTCTGAGGTGGATCTGGCGGATATGATCTTAAATCTCCTGGACCTGCCGGATAAGCTGCAGGCCATGGGACGTGCGGCCAGACAGCTTGGTCAGCCGGCGGCGACTCAGGTTATAATTCAGGAGGTGGCCGATTTGGCCGCCTGCAAAGGAAAAGTCAGATCATGAAAACACGGGTGCGGCATATTCACATGGTCGGCATCGGCGGTTCGGGTATGAGCGGAATCGCCGAAGTGCTGCTCAATCTTGGCTACATGGTCAGCGGTTCGGATCTGGCGGACAATGAACCGGTGAAAAGACTCAAGGCCATGGGGGCCTGGGTGGCCAAGGGGCATGCGGCCGCCAATCTGAAGGAGGTGGATGTTGTGGTCAAATCCACCGCCGTAGGGGAGGACAATCCAGAGGTGGCTGCGGCCAAAGACAAAGGCATTCCGGTCATCCCTCGGGCCGAGATGCTGGCTGAGCTCATGCGTTTAAAGACAGGGATCGCCGTGGCCGGAACCCATGGTAAGACCACCACAACCTCCCTTTTGGGGACGGTGTTCAAAGAAGCCGGTCTGGACCCCACAGTGATCATCGGCGGACGCCTCAACCGCTACGGGAGCCACTCCCTGATGGGTGAGGGGGAGTATCTGGTGGCTGAGGCCGACGAATCCGACGGATCCTTTTTGTGTCTTATGCCCATAATGAGCATAGTCACCAATATTGACGCCGATCACTTGGATTTCTACCCAGACCTGAAGGCCATTGAAGAGGCCTTTGTCCGCTTTTTCAACTATATCCCATTTTACGGGCTCAATGTGGTTTGCGGAGACGACCCCAACATTCGCCGTCTTCTTCCTCGGGTCAAACGGCGGGTGGTCACCTACGGCCTAGGGGAAAACAACGATATCCAGGGCCGGATTTTGGAGTGCGGCTTAAAGAGCAGATTCCAGGTCTCGGTGCAGGGAGAGGTCTGGGAGCCTCTGACTTTAGCCCAGCCCGGAAAGCACAATGTGCAAAACGCCCTGGGGGTGGTCGGGGTGGCCTTGGAGGCCGGACTGTCCAAAGAGGTCATTGTCAAAGGCCTGGAGTCTTTTGCCGGGGTGGGACGACGTCTGGAATACAAGGGTGAACGGGCCGGCGTGCAGGTGGTGGACGATTACGGCCATCACCCCACAGAGATCAGGGCCACATTGGACACCCTCAGGCATATGTATCCCCAATCCAGAGTGGTGGTGGCTTTTCAGCCCCATCGATTCACCCGGACCCGGGCCCTGTTCGGAGATTTTTGTCGGGCCTTTGATCAGGCCGATGTGCTGGTGCTCACTGAGATCTATGCCGCCTCGGAAGATCCAGTGCCGGGAGTGAACGGGACCAGCTTGGCCCAGGGGGTTCGGCAGGTCAGCGACACGGAGGTCCTCTTCTGCCCGGACTTGCCCCATTGCCTGGAGGCCCTCAAGGAGGTCCTTTTGCCAGGGGATGTTCTGTTGACCCTGGGAGCGGGCAATATCTGGCAATTAGGCGAACAGTTCGTTGAGGAATAAGCTGTGCATATTGTGCCCAATCCGTGCATGAAAGATCGGACCTCTCTGGGAATTGGAGGCAGGGCCCAGGCTGAGGTGTGTATCGAACACCCCGGGGACTGGGAAGATGTACACCTGTTTCTGGAGCGGGAGGGGCTTTGTCCCTTGATTGTGGGCCGAGGCAGCAATCTATTGATGCCAGACGGCAATCTCCCCCTGTGCCTGATAGTGCCTCAGGGACAGCCCCAACCAAAGGTAACTGCCCAGACCCGGGACCAGGTTGTGGTTCGGGTGGGGGCCGGATTTTCCCTGCCTCGTCTGTTACGCTGGCTGCAAGAGCGGGGTTTGGCCGGTTTGGAAGGTTTGGTCGGCATTCCGGCCAGTGTGGGCGGTGCAGTGGCCATGAACGCCGGCTCCTTTGGACAGTGCCTGGGCGACTGCCTGCACCGGGTCCGCTGTTGGAGCCCTGCCACTGGTTTGATTTGGCTGCAGCGTTCAGATGTGGACCTGGCCTACCGTTTTTTTCAGCCCCGGGGACTGGCCGGGCAGTGGTTCATCCAGGAGGTGGAGCTTGGTCTGGTCCCAAGCGAGGCCGGTAGACTTCGAAAGCGGCTGCGCGGATTTTGGGACCGCAAACGGCAGACCCAACCGGTGGGAGAAAAGACCTGTGGGTGTACCTTTAAGAATCCGGAGTTTGCCGCAGCCGGACTGCTTTTAGATCGCTGCGGCATGCGGGGAAGACAGGCCGGGGAGGTGGGATTTTCCTCCCTGCACGCCAACTTCTTGCTCAACAAAGGGCGGGGGCGCTTTGACCAGGCCTGGGAGATGATTTCGGAAGCCAGGGGCCGGGTCCTGGAAGGTTATGGGCTGACATTGGAATTGGAAGTCCAAATCATTGATCCGGAGTCAGCTTCTGGGGCTTTGCTTGCTTGTTCGTGGGCCGGAGGCACACCTTGAAATATGGCCAAATCCAATACCTACCGTCACAAGACCGACATGCGGCCGGTTGCACGTTTCGTGGGCAAGATATTGGCCGTCTGCGGTTGGGCCCTGTGCATTTTGTTCCTTTTGCTGGGAATCAGCCTGACTTTGGTGGCTGGCTATCGCTGGGCGACAACAACCGAGATTGTGGCTGTGCACGAGGTGCAGGTCCAGGGAGTGCAGCGCCTGAGCAGGCAAGAGGTGGTGTCTCAGGCCGGTCTGCACAGGTTTCACAACCTTTTGGATGTTTCTTTGTGGAAGATTCGCCGGGACGTGTTGGACAATCCATGGATCAAGTCCGTGACAGTGGTGCGCAGTTTTCCACATACCCTGCGCATTCATGTGGAAGAAGAGGTTCCTTTTTTTTGGAGGCAAAAAGGGGAAAGAGTCTATTACGCCGACGAGCACGGAGAGTACATCGCACCGGTGCGGGTAGCCTCTTTTACCTCATTGCCCCTGCTGGTCTGCGATCCCAATAAGCGCCGGGATCAACGGGACCTGGCTATCATGACCGGGAAGATAGTCCAGAGCCGTTTTCCCTTCAGCATGGCCGAAATTGCCTGGATTCGCCTTCAGGACAATAATCGGCTGCAAATAGGCCTGCTAGATGGGGATATACAGGTGGTCTTGGGTCGGGAGCAGCTGGAGGCCAATGTGCACGGATTGATCTTTATCTGGCAGGATTTACAGAGGCGCAACGAACTGGAACAGATAGCGCGTATTCTTGTTGTTCAAGGTACAGGCTGGGTTGGTTACAGGAGCAAGATCGTATGAGTTCCAAGGCGGAGTTGATCGTTGGTCTGGATATCGGAACGACAAAGATATGTGCTGTGGTTGGTGAGAACTCCCGGGAGGGGGTGAATATCGTAGGGATCGGTATGAGTGCGTCCACCGGGCTGCGCAAGGGGGTCGTGGTCAACATCGAGCAAACGGTGCAGTCCATCAAAAAGGCCTTGGAAGAAGCCGAGCTCCTGGCCGGGTGCGAAATACGCAATGTATTTGCCGGAATTGCCGGAAGTCACATTATGGGCTTTAACAGCCACGGGGTGATTGCGGTCAAAGGCGGAGAGGTGACCTCCAGGGATATCGAACGGGTCATAGATGCGGCCAAGGCCGTAGCCATCCCCTTGGACCGGGAGCTGATCCATATCCTGCCCCAGGAGTATGTGGTGGACGACCAACAGGGGATAGAGGATCCCGTGGGCATGGCCGGGGTACGCCTGGAGGCCAGGGTGCATATGGTTACCGGGGCGGTCTCCAGCGCTCAGAATATCGTCCGCTCCTGTCACCGCGCGGGCTTGGACGTTTCAGGCATTGTTCTGGAGTCTTTGGCCTCAGCCAAGGCCGTCCTTACAGAAGAGGAAAAGGAAATCGGGGTGGCCTTGGTGGACATCGGCGGAGGGACAACGGATCTGTCCGTATTTAGTAACGACTCCATCAAGCACATATCTGTTTTGCCCTTGGGGGGCATGAATCTGACCAGTGATATCGCCTTTGGGTTGCGCACTCCGGTGAAGAGTGCGGAAAAGCTGAAAACCGCCCATAGCTGCGCCCTGGCCAGCCAGGTGCAGAATAACGAGGTCATTGAGGTGTCCAGCGTTGGCGACCGGGAGCCGCGGTCCATTTCCAAACGGGTTTTGGCCGAGATCTGCGAGCCCCGGGTGGAAGAGATTTTAAGCCTCGTGGATCAGGAACTGGTCCGTTCTGGGTACAAGAGCATGGTGGGGGCCGGGGTGGTCCTCACTGGGGGCAGCTCGCTCATTGCCGGAATTGAAGATCTTGGGGAGCAGGTTTTCGATCTTCCCACCCGGGTGGGAGCTCCCCGGGGGGTAGGCGGCTTGACGGATATTGTCGACAATCCGGCTTACTCCACAGCTGTAGGCCTTTTGCAGTGGGGGGCGGAGAAGCACAAAGGAGATCTCCGTTTCGGCATCAGGGAGAAGGGCATCTTTAACCGCATACTGGCCAGTATGCGCAAATGGTTTTCGGATATCAGTTAGTTCTGGCAGAGGCTATCCTCAGCACAGACTTCCCTGCCAGGGAGACAACGAAAAAGACGCGGCATATGGAGGGAGTGATGGAATACATGGAAATAGAGCCCGAAGGCAATGCCAAGATCAAGGTTATCGGCGTAGGTGGCGGCGGGGGCAATGCAGTGAACAACATGATCACCTCCGCTCTGCAGGGGGTATCCTTCATTGTGGCCAATACCGATGTGCAGGCCTTGAAGCACTCCCAGGCCGAGTACAAGCTGCAGCTGGGGGAGCAGCTGACCAAGGGCCTGGGGGCTGGAGCCAATCCGGGCACCGGGCGGGAAGCCGCTCTAGAGAGCGTGGACATCATCCGGGAAATGATCGGAGAGGCGGACATGGTCTTTGTGACCGCCGGTATGGGCGGCGGCACTGGAACCGGAGCCGCTCCGGTCATAGCCGAGGTCGCCCGGGAAGTCGGGGCCTTGACTGTTGGGGTGGTGACCAAGCCTTTTTTCTTTGAGGGGAAAAAGAGGCTGCAGCAGGCGGAAAAGGGGATAACGAACTTAAAGGAGGTGGTGGACAGTATCATCACCATCCCCAACGACCGCCTTTTGTCTCTGGCCTCCAAAAAGGCCTCCTTTCTGGAGATGCTCAAAAAGGCTGATGAGGTTTTGTACTATGCGGTCAAGGGTATTTCCGATTTGATCATGGTTCCTGGCCTGATCAATCTGGATTTTGCCGACGTCAAGGCGGTTATGTCCGGGATGGGCCTGGCCCTGATGGGCACAGGTATTGCCCAGGGCGAAGGACGGGCCCGGGAAGCGGCCACCAAGGCCATTACCAGTCCCTTGCTGGAGGATGTGTCCATTGACGGAGCCCAGGGGGTGCTCATGAACATCACTTCGGGTCCGGATCTGACCATCGACGAGGTCAGCGAGGCGGCCAGCACCATTTCCGAGTCTGCTCAGGAAGATGCCCAGATCTATTTCGGAACGGTCTTTGACAACGACGCCAGTGATGAGCTGCGCATAACGGTTATTGCTACCGGCATCGAACAGCCGGCCGAAAAGAAGCAAAGCCAACCCTTCGGGTCCAAGGGCAAGGTGGCTAACCTGGAACAGGGCCGGGGCGGGCAGCAACGCCAGGCACCTCCGGCTCAAAACGATGAGGATCGGCAGATACCGGCCTATTTGCGAAAAGGGCTTGGAGGAAACAAAGAGCAGAAGAAGGGTCAGCACTCTTCAGAGCAGAGTTCGGAAGAGGAGTTTGTCTTTGAAGATGAGTTCGAGATCCCCTCTTTTATCCGCAAGCAGGCGGATTAGGCCAGTGTTCGGCTTTGCCGGAGGCAAAGCCGAACACTGAACAAACTCTTTACTGCTCCTGGCTCTTCTTTATCCCTTGGGTCTTTGTGTACCAGGAGCTGGCCTGGGCCAGGATGTCGAAGGTCCGGTTGACCAGAGTATGGGGGTCGGCCAGATATCCGGCCTGCAGCAGGGCGGCTTCGAACAAATGCTCCGTGCTCTGGCGGACAAAGGAGTCTTCCGGATTGTGGGAGTAAACCTGGAGCAGATTTCGGGTCAAGGGATGATTGGGGTTTATCTCCAGGATTTGCTTGGGGATGGAGCTGTCCTTGTTCATGATGTGCATGATTTTTTGCATTTGCGAACTGATGCCGCTTTCCGGATTGACCAGGCAGGCCGGGCTGGAGGACAGCCGTTTGGAAGTGCGGACCTCGGTGACTCTCTCGCCCAGGATGTCCTGCATGGCCTTGAGGAGTTGATCAAATGATTTCTCCTCCTCTGTGCTCAATGTGTCTGTGCTCTCCCCCTCAGCAGAGGCAAACTGCTCCAGCTGACTGGGATCGACGTGTTCGGCAGCCTGCAGGGGATAGTCCTGAAAACTGCCCACGCTCTGGAGCACAAACTCATCCACAGGCTCAAACAGATACAGAACATCCAGGCCCTTGCTGCGAAACAGCTCCAAGTGCGGATTGGCGTTGATATTTTCCCGATTGGGGCCGGAGATGAAGTAAATTTCCTTTTGGCCTTCCTTCATCCGCTGCACATACTCGTCCAATGAAGCCAGACCGGAGTCGTCTTGGTGCCAGGAGGCGTTAAAGCGCAAGAGCTTGGCAAAGGTCTCTTTATTGGCCACATCTGTATACCCCATTTTGAACACCTTGCCGTGCTCTTTCCAAAAGGTAGCATACCTCTCCGGATCTTTAGTGGCCATTTTGTCCAGTTGGCTGAGAACCTGTTTGGTGATCGTGGTCCGAATCTTATTGATCAGAGCGCTTTCCTGGATGGCCTGTCTGGAAAGATTCAACGGCAAGTCTTCTGTATCCACCACTCCGCTGACAAAGCTTAAGTATTGGGGGATGAGATCCTGGTTCTTGTGCTGTATGAGGACCCGGTTTACATACAGGTCCAGACCGTAGTCTGTAGGCATGCTTTCAAAAACGAGGGTGGATTTCTGGGGAATAAACAGGATGCTGTTGAACTGGACCGGAGCGTCCACCGATATATGGATGGTCTCCAGAGGGGCTTCGCTGTCATAGGTTAAAAACTTGTAGAATTCGGTATACTGCTCCTGGGTGATGTTGAACTTGGACTCCTTCCACAGGGCCGGGATGGTATTCACCTTTTCATCGTCTACATAAATGGGGAAGGAGATGAAGTTGGAGTGTCTTTTGATAATGTTTTTGATCCTTTCCGGGTCGGCGTAGTCTTTTTCCTCCTCCTGCAAAGTGATGTCGATGCGGGTTCCCCGAGACATGGCTTCTTCAGCCACAGCCACAGTGTAGCTTCCCAGTCCGTCTGAGGTCCAAGACATGGTCGGTGTTTCCGGGTCCGCAGACTTGGTGGTTACCTGAACCTGGGAGGCGACCATGAAAACCGAGTAAAAGCCCACCCCGAAACGGCCGATAATGTTTTCCGGGGTTTCCTGGTTTTCAGTGACCTGTTTGAGGAACTCTTCGGTCCCGGACTTGGCGATTGTCCCCAGGTTACTGACCAGCTCCTCTTGGTTCATGCCGATCCCGGTGTCGGCCACGGTTATGCGTCCGGCCTCTTTATCCGTGGTAATCCGAATTTCTAGAGGTTGCTCCGAGTCGGCGACCTGGGTTCCTTTGTTGTGCTCAAAACGGACCTTGTCCAATGCGTCCGAGGCATTGGATATAAGCTCGCGAAGGAAGATCTCTTTGTTGGTGTATATGGAGTGGATGATGATGTTTAAGAGTTTTTGGGTCTCGGCTTGGAATTCATAGCTCTGGGCTGTGGACATAGGTGTTCGACCTCCTGTCGTCCCGTTGGTTACGGTGGTTCATAGATGCTTTGCTGCAATCGGCAGGGGGAACATTTCCCCGCTTTTGCGTAAATAAGGCCTTTATTCCAACAGCGGAAAATAGGTATGCTCAGCGATTTGTCAAGGGCTTCGCTTCTGGGGTCTTGGCTGGATGGGACAAGGAGGGTTTCTGGGCGTGTGCCTTGGGGGACTATTTTTTTTCTTTGGTCGGGGAGTCGGCATCACACTGGAAATATTTACGCTCCAGTTTTTTCTTTTTGATCTTTTCCAGTAAAGTTGTTCGTTTCAGATTCAGGCGCTTGGCGGCCTGCTTTTTGTTCCCATTGGTGGCAATAAGGGCTTGCAAGATGAGCCGGTCCTCAAATTCGCTGACTTGGTTGTTGAAATCGATCTCTTGATCCATCTCATGCAAGGCATTTTGAATCTCTGCTGTTGTTCCGTCCTGCTCCTCTTCGCCCATCTCTTGGATGTTTTGCTCGCCCTCACATCGGATTTCTTCCGGAAGGTCCTGGTGATTGATCACCGGGCCCTGGTGCAGAACGCACAACCTTTGGACCAAGTTCTTGAGCTCCCGAACATTTCCCGGCCAGGAGTAGTTCTTCAATATCTCCTGGGCCTGGGGGGAAAACTTTTTGGGATAGCCCTTCTTGCCCCGGTTGTAGACCAAGGCAAACCTGTCCAGGAGCATGGGGACGTCGTCCCGGCGGTCGCGCAGAGGGGGGATATGCAGGGGGACGACACTGAGGCGGTAATATAGATCGTTGCGGAAAGAACCGTTTTGAACGGCTTGTTCCAAGTCCATATTAGTGGCCGCCACAATGCGGGTGTCGACCTGGACCGCCTTGACCGCCCCTATAGGTTCGAACTCTCTTTCCTGAATCACCCGCAACAGCTTGACTTGTAGGGCCGGACGCATCTCCCCGATTTCGTCCAAGAACAGTGTCCCGCCGTGGGCATGGTGCAGACGCCCCTTTTTATTGTGTGTGGCTCCGGTGAAGGCCCCTTTTTCATGTCCAAACAGTTCGCTTTCCAAAAGGCTGTCCGGAATGGCGGCGCAATTGACTGGGACAAAGTTTTTGTTGGCCCGTGGACTGCATTCGTGCAGGGCTTTGGCCACCAACTCCTTGCCCACACCGCTTT
Source organism: Thermodesulfobacteriota bacterium (assembly GCA_051749205.1). Taxonomy (GTDB): domain Bacteria; phylum Desulfobacterota; class Desulfovibrionia; order Desulfovibrionales; family Desulfothermaceae; genus Desulfovermiculus. The sequence goes on from JBNJII010000025.1 coordinate 30,084, forward strand.
CACCCTGAATCAAAACGGTTGTTTCCCCTTCCTCACCCAATCGAGTGATGAGCTGAAAGAGATCCTTCATAATCGGTGATGTGCCCACTATCCCGTAGAATCCGTCACTGTCCCGGACGTGACCGTCGGAAAGTGGAGCGTTGGGGGTTTGGTCTTGGGCAGGAAAAAACTTGGATATGACCAGGCTGAACTCTTCCTGATGCAGGGGCGAGGAGATGGTTGTCTGGGCTCCGTGTTTTAAGGCTTGAATGTGTGTGCTCCGTTCATCGTGCATGGCCAAGGCGAAGCATATGCTGTGCGGGTGGCACTCCTTGATGTGTTGAATAAGCCTCAGGGCCTGGTCCTGGTGGGAGGTGACATCCACAATGGCCAGTCGCACATTGAGTTTTTGAACCGCTTCCCTGGCCTCGGAGAAGGAATGGAGCATTGTGGTGGGTATGGACAGGTTCCTGTCCAGGGAAGCTTGGAGTTCATGCCCCTGCTTCGGGTCAGGAGAAACAATAAGGGAGGAAAGGTTTCGACCTTTGAACATAAGAATGCCGGATGGTGGTCAAAGATTGACGAGCTATGGCTCAAAAGGAGATCAGCCCGGAATTTTGTGGCAAAGCCTCCTAAAGGAGTGAACTTTGCTTCCGATAAAGAAGAATGGATACAAAGGCCATTGGCACATAAGCCCCTTGTGATGTACAGGAGACTCTTTGAGTAAAAAGTCACCTATATTTCCCTGTTCTTACATTAATTTCATAACAGTGAAATGAGCACGGGTCAAACCCTTTCTCTTTTTTCCCGCTTCAGGCCCTTTGCCTGCCCTGATTTTCGCTTTTGCCCTTCCAAACATTTGTCCCAAAAGACCGATTCCGTCAAGCTCTTGACATGCTCAATTCAAGGTTGAGTGGGAGCTGACCTCAGCCCCCCGGGGCTGGCCTAGGCGTCTTTTGCCGGATGGCTGCCCTCTTCATCCTGCCAGGCTCCAGCCTGGCGTTTTCAAACGGCGAAAGCCAGCGATCGGGGTTGAGTCGAGTTTCATGCGAAGCAGGTTCGGCACCTGTATGCAAACATGGATAGGGACAGCTAAACAGTTTGAGATTGCAGGGCACTCAATATATGGCGCAGGACTTGCAATTCGGTGAAGGTCTAAAAAGAGAAGGGGATGTACCGGATATCCCCGCACCCTGTTTGATGACTTCATACGCTTTGTATGCGGTAAAAATACGTGTCGGACTTCTGACATATGGCTCAAGATTCTCCAGCCCAAAGCCAAAACCAGGCCCTGAGCAAACCCCAGTCCCTGTGGCGGCGCATACGGCAGTGGCCCCTCTCCAGGCAACTGAGCCTGTTGGCTGTGGCCCTTTTGTGCGTAGCCGCCTTTGCCTATTTGATCCTTCAAGCCAGAGTGGTCGATTATCAGCTTTTGTACGGAGATTTGACCCAAAAGGAAGCTTCTTCGGTCGTCACCTGGCTGCAGGACAACAATGTCCCCTATGAGCTGCGCAATAAAGGACGGGCCATCTATGTGCCGGCCGGACAAGTATACAAATCCAGGCTGGATTTGGCCGGGGCGGGGTTACCCAAGGGTCAGGGTGTGGGGTTTGAGGTCTTTGATAAGCAAAGGTTCGGGGTGACCAAGTTCACCCAGGAAGTCAACTACCAGCGGGCCTTGCAAGGGGAATTGGCCCGGAGCGTAGCCAGCCTGAATGCGGTCAAGTCGGCCAGGGTACATTTGGTGCTCCCGGAAAAACGGGTTTTGCAAGAAATGCAGGAAAAGCCCAAGGCTTCCATTGTCGTGGACATGGATGGAGGGCGGCTCCTCAGTCAAGAGCAGATAAGCGGTATTGTGCACTTAGTGGCCGGAAGTGTGGAAGGTCTGGAACCGGATCAGGTGACCCTGGTTACCGGCGGGGGAAAGGTTTTGAATGGAGACGAAGGCCGGGACAAAGATTCCCGATTGTCCTCCCAAAAGCTGGACTACAAACAGCAGGTGGAGAAGACCTTGGAAGAGCGGGCATCGGCCCTTATGGCCCATGTCTTTGGCGCGAACAACGCAATGGTCCGGGTTACAGCGAATATAGACTTTGTAGAAGAGAACACAACAGAAGAAATCTATGACCCGGACAGCCTGGTTCCCCGAAGTGAAAAAAGCACTGAAAAGATACGGGGCGGTCAGGCGGCTGGCGGAGTTCCCGGAGCAGAGTCCAACTTGGATATGGATGAAGCCGAGGGCGGGTCCATGCCCAGTCAGGAGAGTAGTGAAACAATCAATTACGAAATCAACAGGACGGTGAACCGGATCACCAAAGGCATGGGCGATATCCAAAGCCTGTCTGTGGCGGTTTTGCTCTCGGAGCAGTTTTTGTCCTCAGATGCAACCGGAAGCGACCCCCAGGAGGTGACCTCATCTGTACAGAGGCTTGTTTCCGGGGCCCTTGGGTTGCGGCAGGAACGCGGAGACCAGATAGAAGTGGTGTCCATGCCTGTGAGCGCTGCTCAGGCCTCAGAGGGAGTATCTTCTGCGCAGACCGATCCCTATTGGTATATTCCTTTGGTTAAGTACGGACTTATCGGCTTGGGGATCCTTTTGGTCTACTTCTTTTTGGTCCGTCCTCTGATCAAGACCTTGCGCAGCGAAAGCAGCGAACCCTACAAATCGGTGCAAGAACTGGAGTCGGAGTATAACTACGAGCTGGAGGAAAGACGCAAGAAAGATCCTACCGAGCAGCTCAAACAGGAGATCGCCCGTTCGGAAGTCACGCCGGCTCAAATTGTAAAGACTTGGATCAAAGAGAAATAGACATCGGGCGGTTTGATTATGGCCAAAAAGAAGCAACGGGATTTTGACAATCTCTCCGGAGTGGAGAAGGCCGCGGTCCTTCTTTTGTGTTTGGGAGAAAAAACCACTTCCGACGTGTTCAAGGAGCTTACGGACAATGAGGTGCGCATGATCAGCCGGGCCATGATGCAGTTCGACCATGTGCCGGCCCAGATGGCCCAGAAAGTGCTTGATCGTTATAAGGAGGCCCAGGAGGAGTATGCCGGTTTTTTTATCAACGGCGGGGAGTTCACCCAGAACGCGATTTATGGCACCGGAGACCCGGACCGGGTGGATAGCCTTCTGGAAGATATCAGTTTGGGCAACGAAGATCGGCCCCTGGAAACCATATCCATGATGGAACCGGGGACCATCGCCGGACTGCTGCAAAACGAACATCCCCAAACCATCGCCCTTATTTTGTCTACCCAAAAGTCGGATCAGACCGGAAGTATTCTGCCCCACTTTTCCGAAGAGCTGAAATCGGATGTGATCTACCGCATCGGCAAGATCGACAAGGTTTCTCCGGAAGTCCTGAGCAAGATCGAAGAGGCCCTGCGACGGGAGATCGGGGGGGTGGTCAACCAGGAGCAGCAGCAGGTCGGCGGAGTGGATAAGGTTGTCGAGATTTTGACGCAGATGGAGAAAGGCCTGGATTATAACATCCTGGACCGCATTGAGGAACAGGACCCGGAAATGGCCGAAGAGATTCGCAAAAAGATGTTTACTTTCGATGACCTGGCCAATATCGACAACCGGGGGATGCAGCTCATCCTGCGGGAGGTGCGAAACGAAACTTTGACTATGTCCCTCAAAACCGCTTCCTCCAAAGTGCAGCAAAAGATTCTGTCCAATATCAGCGAACGGGCCAAAACCATGATCCTCGAAGATCTGGAGACTCTGGGACCGGTTCGGCTCTCGGATGTGGAGGCAGCCCAGCAAGGCATAGTGCAGCTGGCTCTGCGCCTGGAAGAAGAGGGCAAAATCGTCATTCCTGGCCGGGGAGGAGAGGAAGTCCTTGTCTAGAGTACTACGGGGCAATATTTCCGGACTGGAGCAGATTCAGTTCCGGGATTTAGACAGCATTCCGGACACCACGGAGCATGTCTTTGAGGTCCTGGATTCTATACCGGCGGAGAAGGTCACGACTCAGCAATCCCCGGTTCAGGAGGAAAAGCAATCGACTGCGGAGGAGAACACCTCCAGTCAGGAAAAGAGTAAGCCGGGTCAAGGGGAGAACGCAGGCCGCAAAAAAGAGCCCAAGGGCGGGTCCAAGTCCAAGTCAGAGCCAAAGTCCGAGCCCAAATCGGAGGAGGCAAAGCAGCCGGAGGCAGATGCGGAGTCAATCCGGGCTGAAGCCTTTGCTCAGGGAGAGGCGGCCGGGAAAAAAAAGATGCGCGCGGATCTGGATTCGGCCTTGAAGGCCTTTTCCCAGGCTGCTCAGGAGCTGAACAACGCCCGATCGGAGATATTCAAACGACAGAGCGAAGATCTGGTCCGTCTGGCGATGGTGGTGGCCGAGCAGGTGCTCAATGCCGAGCTGAGTCTCAATGAAGAGCTGGTGGTGTCCATAGTGGGCAAGGCCATGCAGTCAGCCTTTGATTCCGATGAATACCATGTCCGGGTACATCCTGAGGATGTGAGTAGAGTTCAGGAACACAGGCCATTGCTTTTGTCCAATGTCAACGGTCTGCGTCAGATCCATGTCCATGGCGATGCGAACATCAGTCGGGGAGGGTGCGTCGTGGAATCCAATAAAGGTCAGGTGGACGCCACTTTGGAAAGTAAGCTGGCCGAGATTCAGGAACAACTCAAACAGGCAGTACAATCACAATGATGGATGCTCTCCTTGACTGTGTCCGCGGCGTTGACCCCTTACGTTCCTGCGGCAAGGTCACCAATATCATCGGCATGCTGGTTCAAGGGTATTGCCCGCAGGTTTCCGTGGGTTCAATGTGCGAGATCTGGCCGGAAAACGAAGATCAGCCGGTCCTGGCCGAGGTGGTGGGGTTTCGGGACAGCATGGCCCTGCTCATGCCCTTGGGAGAGCTGCAAGGTCTGGCTCCCGGAAACTTGATCCGCCTGCGGAACTCTGATGCCCGTCTGTCTGTGGGCCGGGAAATGCTGGGCCGTATTCTGGATCCTATGGGACAGCCCATGGACAACAAACAGAGTCTGTTTTTGTCCGAGGAACGTTCGATATACAGTCTGCCTCCGGGTCCCATGGCCAGGCAGCGTATCGATGCCCCCATGGACTTGGGCGTGCGCAGCATCAACGGCTTGCTTACCTGCGGAGTGGGCCAGCGTATGGCCATAATGGCCGGCTCCGGAGTGGGCAAAAGCACTATGCTGGGCATGATGGCCAGGAACTCTCAGGCTCCGGTGAATGTGATCGCCCTGATCGGCGAACGGGGCCGGGAAGTCCGGGAGTTTATTGAAAACGATCTTGGTCCTGAGGGTCTGAAGCGGTCGGTTCTGGTCGTGGCCACTTCCGACCAGTCTCCGGTGCTGCGTATGCGGGGTGTCTTTGTGGCCACCACCATAGCTGAGTATTTTGCAGAGTTGGGCCACGATGTGTTGTTTATGATGGACTCGGTGACCAGATATGCCATGGCCGGCCGGGAGGTTGGGCTGGCAGTGGGTGAGCCCCCTACAACCAAGGGATATCCGCCTTCGGTCTTTGCCAAGATGCCCAAGTTTCTGGAACGGGCCGGAAACTATAAAGGCCAGGGAAGCATCACCGGGCTGTACACCGTCCTGGTGGAGGGCGACGATATGAACGAGCCGGTATCTGACGCGGTACGCTCCATTCTGGACGGACATATCGTTCTGACCCGGAAGCTGGCACACAAGAACCACTATCCGCCTGTGGATGTTTTGCAGTCCACCAGCCGGTTGATGAAGGAGATTGTGAGCCCGGAGCATATGCAGGTCAGCGCCAAGGTCAAGGACATATTGGCCACCTACGCCGAATCCGAAGATCTGGTTTCCATCGGGGCCTACACGCCAGGGAGTAATCCAGGACTGGATCACGCCCTGGAACGTCTGTCCGAGGTGAACGCTTTTCTCAAGCAGGACAAAGACGAGAAAGTATCCATTCAGGACGCCTTACAGGGCATGCGCCAGGCCTGTGGGAATTGAGAAGACCTCCTTGGTTGTGTTCAACTCCCCCGCTGGCGGAAGGCAACGAGTTCGAACCAGTATGAAACTGGCGTGTGGGGTTGTAGGGGCGAATGATTTTTGGGGAGATAGAGCATGACACCTTTTCCGTTGCAGGCTGTATTGGGGTACAGAAAGAATATTGAAGATGTGGCTCAATTGGCTTTAAGCCGGGCCAGGCAGGAATACTTCCGGATCGAACATAGGATGGATGAAGAAAGGAAACGACAGCACGAAGTGCGTCAGGAGCTGGATCGCTGCCAAAGCCGGGGAACCGACGCCATGACCCTGGTTCTGTATCAGCAATGCCTGGAAGGAACAGCGCGTAACCTGCATCAATTGCAGCAGGAGCTGGAAAAGGCCGAGCAAGACATATGCAATAAGAAAAATGAGCTCTATGAGGCTTGCAAGGATAAGAAAAAGCTGGAGAAGCTCAAAGATCGTCATGATCAAAGAGCCCGGGAGGAGGAAAACCGGTTGGAGACTGTCCATTTGGATGATGTGGCCGTAGCCTGGTCGGGAAGGAGTTGGTAATGGGCGCCATCCATGTTCATGACAGGCTTGATCTGGCTTTGCTTCCTAGATGGGGGCGGATTTGCTGGCTGGTTGTGGTCTTTGTTTGTGTTCCCCTGAGCCTGGTTTACGGACAGCAAGATGGGGGAGGAGAGAATGACTCCAACCCCTTGAGTTTGCAAGAAAAACGCATTGTCTCCATCTTAAGGGACAAGTTGGCTGACCTGGATCAAAGAGAAAAAGCGGTTCAAGCTGAGGAAGAGGAATTAAAGGTTCTGCAGGGAGATGTCGAAGAAAAGTTGGAGAAGATGCAGGCTCTGCGTCAAAGCCTGCAAGAGCTTTTGGGCCAGAAACGCCGGGTCCAAAAGGAAAGAGTCAAGGAACTCAGCGGAATTTTTGAAAGCATGAACCCGGGCCAGGCAGCCCAGGCCATGCTGTCCATGGACCGAAAGCTGGCCATCGGCATCTTGTCCAATATGCGCAAGAAGCTGGCCGGAGAGGTCCTGGACCAAATGCCCGGGGAGAAAGCTGCGGAAATAAGCGGCGACTACAGCAACATGGGAGGTGGCGAGCCGCCTCCGTAACCTTTGGACATACCCATGAGCCAACTTGCTTCGGTGATTACCCAGCCTGCAAGCACCTCCAAAGGCCTGCCCAAGACCTCCCAGTCTGGGCAGGGCCAATCCATGGCCGGTTCCTCATCCCCATTCGCCAGATATCTGACCACTGCTGGGGAGTCCCCTTCTCAAGCATCATCATCTCAATTTGGTCCTGCTCAAGCAGATTCCCGCCCCTTAGGCCAAACCCCTATTCTGTCCGAGTCAGACCAAGCCGAGCAGGTGATCCAGGCTTTGGTCAATATGCTCCAGGAGAAACCTCAAGCCGGACAGATGCTGCAGGAAGCCATGGAAACCGGCGAGCTCCAGTCCTCGTTCATGGGCCGGCTGTTGGCTGCTTTGCAGCAGTCTGGGGCTGATGGAACCCAAATGTCCAGCCTGCAGATGGCAGAGGCACCGTCAACCCAGAGTCAACATGGCCTTGAAGGCCACAAGCAGGTCGATATCGCCGGGTCAGATCTCCTTTCCGCTCTGCTCAGCCAGA